>CAKTKV010000016.1 GCA_934572355.1 uncultured Oscillospiraceae bacterium | reverse complement strand
TAAATGAGCAAAAAATTAGTCGTCTATTTTTCCGCGAGCGGCGTCACCAAAAATGCCGCGGAGAAGCTCGCCAAAGCAGCGGGGGCAGATATCTTTGAAATAAGACCCACCGTCCCATACAAGCGCGCAGACCTCAACTGGATGGACAAGAACAGCCGCAGCAGCAAGGAAATGAACGATGCAGCTTCCCGTCCGGAGATCGCCGCGCTGCCGCAAGACATGAGCGGATATGACACGGTGTTCATAGGCTTTCCGATATGGTGGTACACCGCGCCGCGCATCATAGAAACGTTTCTTGACGCCTGCGACCTCTCCGGAAAGACCGCCGTCTGCTTTGCCACTTCCGGTGGGAGCACCGTTGCGAAGGCTGAGAAGGAGCTGAAGGCAAAGTACCCCGCTGTCATTTGGAAGTCCGGCAAGATGCTGAACGGAGCCTCTGACAGCGCCATCGCCGCCTTGCTCGGCCAGCTATAAAACATGAAAGAACTGGGATAACGTCCAATGTAATGGGTGTTATCCCGGTTCTTGCGTTCAATATTTTATTTCTTGAGCTGGCGTATCATCTCGTCGCAGACCTCGTCCATGTCCCCGACTATGCCGTAGTCGCAGTAGTTGAAGATCGGGGCGTGGGGATCCTTATTGACGGCAATGAACTTGCCCGCGTCGACGCCGGTGACGTGGTTCACCGCGCCCGAGATACCGAAGCCGATATAGAGCTTGGGCTTTATCATAACGCCGGACTGACCGACCTGAAGCTTATACGGCAGAAGCTCACGGTCAACGAGCGGCCGGGTGCAGGCAAGCTTGCCGCCAAGCAGCGATGCAAGCTCGCGGTACTTCGGCAGGCTCTCATTCTTCATGCCCGCGCCGACGCAGACGATAGTCTCGCAGTTTGCAATATCAAGCTCGGGGTCAAAGGAGTCGGCGGTGAAGCCGAGGAACTTCGTGCGTATCTCGCTCACGGGGAAGGAAACCTCCTCGTGTATCTCCTCTATCGCGGCCTTTCTGCCGGTGGGGGCATACTTGAAGGTGCCGGGACGGATCGTGCCGACCTGCGGGCGGAGCACTGGAATGGTTATGACGGCCATGATCTTGCCGCCGGCGGCGGGCTCGACGAACTCGATGTCAGTAGTCTCGGGGTTATAGATGAGCTCGGTCGCGTCGCTGGTGCAGCCGGTCTCAAGTCTGGCGGCAAAGCGCGGGGCAAAGTCACGCCCGTTGGCCGTGCCGCCGACAAAGACAACGGAGGGCTTATACTTGCGGCAGAGAACGGTAAAGAGATTAGTGTAGGCTTCGGTATTGTATCTGTCATAGCCGGTGCCGGAGACATAGATGATGCCGTCCACGCCGCAGTCCTTCACCTTATCGATCTCGCACTCAGGGAGAGTACCGGCAATGACGGCAATGAGCTTATCGCCGGATTCATTGCAGAGCCTGCGCGCTTCACAGCACAGCTCGAGCGCGACGGGATGCACCTGCTTTCCGTCATGCTCTATGTATACCCACATGTTTTTGAAGGTCTTCTTATCCATAGCTGCTCCCCCTCAGTCCTTGATAAGCGAAATGAGCCTTGTGACGGTCGCTTCCGTGCTGCCCTCGTCGAGCATGACGCCGGGCTCCGGCATGACTGGCGGGAACATGCGCGGCACCTTCGTGGGGGAGCCGGGGTCACCGATGCGGTCAAGGTCAAGGCCGGGGATGTCCTTGGAGGTGAGCGTCGTTATAACGGCCTTCTTAGAGGCCATCCAGTTTTTGAGGCTGGGAAGGCGTAGAGGATAATTCTTCTTTTCCATGGTGAAGAGGCAGGGCATGGTGACCTCAAGAGTCTCCGTCCCCTCTTCAAGCTCGCGCTCAACGGTGAGCTTTTTGTTTTCAAGATCGATATCCTTTATGAGGGAGGCGCTGGTTATCTGCGCCGCGCCAAAGCGCTCGGCAAGCTGGCTGCCCATCTGACCGGTCGCGCCGTCGAGAGTCTCCTTGCCGCAGAAGATAAGGTCAAACTTGCCCGCGGTATTCGCGGCGGAGGTGATGGAATAGCTCGTGGCAAGGGTATCGGCGTTGCCGAAGGCGCGGTCGGTGACCAGAATAGCCTTGTCCGCGCCGACGGCGAGGCATTCACGCAGCACCGTTTCCGCGGCGGGAGGCCCCATGGTGATGAGCGTGATCTCCGCGCCGTAGGTCTCCTTGACCTTTACCGCCGCGGAAAGGGCATTCGCGTCCAGTGGGTTGAGTATAGCTGGTACACCGGCGCGGATGAGGCTGCCCGTCTCGGAATCCATGCGCATCTGGTCAACGTCCGGGACCTGCTTGACGCATACAAGGATTTTAAGCATGCTGTGCCACCTTTCAGCTTGTATAATTATTTTTTATATTTGCTTACTTGAGCTCGATGAGCGTATGGAGCTTGTCACGGCTGCGGATGGAACAGAGATAGCCGCCGTCAGTTTCGCTCACGCGGATAACGGCCTCAGTGTCAAGCGCAAGCGGCGCATGGTATATGACGCGGATCGACGAAAACTCCCCATTCCCATAGGCCTCATCGGGCAGCGCTTCGAGAGCGTAGCCGAGGTAGTGCGTATTATGTACATGGTCGTTGAAGTCAAGATCGGCACGGCGGATAGTGAGCGGCAGCTCGCACAGGCACTCGTCCGGCTCATGCAGGCGCGGCGGCTTGGCGTCGAAAACGCCCTCCTGCTCCGGGGTATAAGCGTCAAAGAGCTCATCGGAGATGCGCACAAGGCGCTTGCTGCGCATATCGTACAGGGTAAAGGTGAGGCTCGCGCGGATGACCTGCTCGTCCCCGGCCGTCATGATGAACTGCCTGTCCATCGTATAGGGCTTGTCAGAGCGGCGGATCCATGTCGCGGCGCTGAGCTCCTCCTCCCTTTCGGGGTAGCGCTTTACCTCAAGGTGCCAGTCGGTTATAAGCCATGAGACGTCGCCTTTGACTACGCTGTCGCCGACGCTGGACATGTGGTGCGCTGCCACAGTCTCAAAAAGCTTCAGTATGGATTCCGAATATAGCCTGTTGTATCTGTCATAATCGCTGTAGCGCGGCTGTAATTTGTCTGTGAAATGCATGCGGGAGAAGGTTCCTTTCGCTTATCTTTATAATGCTGCGGAGATCAGGACGAGCATCCCGAGCACCGCAAGGTGCAGAGGGTATATCATATAGAAAAAGAGCTTGACCGGTCTGCCGCGCTTGCCATTATACAGCAGCACCGGGATCACTGCAAGTGCCGCAGCTGCAAAGTATGCCCAGCTGTGGATATAAATGACATATTCCGCATAGCACCATAGCAGCAGCACGGCAGCCTGCATTGGCTTTGATCGGCGCGAGAGATAGAGGAGCATCATGAGCGCAAAGCCGTACCAGCCGTAATCTGAATTGGGGAGTATGTACAGGGCGCAGATAACGAAGGCCGCAAGGCTCCCGAATACGTGGCCAAAATTAGTCGGTCGGCTCCCGAGCAGCCTCAGCACGGACATGCCCGCGAGTGAGAGGGCGAGGGTATAGAACACGTTCGTATCAAACCCGAGCAGGCACACGCCCCCGGCAGACAGCTGCACGGCGGCAAGCGCGAGAGCCGCGGCAAGCCAGACAACAGACGCGTCCCGGCGCACGCAGAAATACCAGACGGCGCACACGGCGAGCGCGGCAGGAACAACAACATACCACGGCCAGAGGAGCGCCGCGCCGCTTATTGCCGAGAGACTATAGTTTTCATGGCTGAAGACCACGGTATACGGAAGCTGGGACACGGCGGCAAACAGCACAAGCCGGGAGAGATATTTCGCGCGGTCAGAGGTCTTCTCAAAGCCGTTCACGAGCAGGAAAGCATAGAGCGGGAACGCGATCCGCCCGGCGGTGCGCATGGCAAAATACAGCCCATGGCCGATAAGGCTGCTGCTGTACAGATAAAAAGCAGTATGGTCAATGACCATCGTCACGAGGGCGAGGAGCTTAATTGCGAACACGCTCATAGTGCTTCTCCTCCGCGCTTCTGCTTCAGGAGCTTCCTGTATGGGGCAAGCCGCCTGTGATTGAGCCGCGGCGCTATCTTAGCGCGCAGCTTCTCATTGCGCATCAGAAGCCCCAGGATCGACAGGCTCAGCGAATAAAGCCAGCGCCGCTGCGGGAAATCATAGTGGCCATAAGCCTTGAAGTATTCATGATCTGCCCGGGCTATCCCGCGAACCGGCCAGAGCCAGTCGCGCAGGAGCTTCTGCCCGGCAACGCCGCGGAAATCCTGCGGCGGGGCATACCTATGCTCAAGGGCATAAGCAAGCTTTTCAGCGACAGACCTGAGCTGCGCGGTGTCTGACGCGAAGCCCGCAAGGAAGCTATGCGACATTTCCGCGCGCGCTTCCAGAACGGCGATGAGGTTTTCCTCTCTCTCATATTCGCCGTTTACTATATACGCCGTGGGCTTGCCGCGGGCGGGAGAGCGCAGGGCTGTGAAAAAGCCGCGGTCATCAAACATCTTGAAGCGCGCACCCATGCTGTGGTCGCGCAGGGTAAAGGCATATACTATCGCGTCGGCCTTATAAATATCCTCAAGGAATTTCTCAAAGCCGTCGTCATAGACGCATCTGCCCTCATATCGGCAGTTTAGGCAGCCGAGGCAGCCGCCCTTGAAGGGGAAATCCGCAATGTTCACAAAGCGCGTCTTATACGGGAAAGCCGCGGCAAAGTCCTTCACCATCGCGCGCAGGCTCTCGTCCTCCTCGCGCAGGTCGCCGACAATGACAGTGTCATAGTCCTCGGGCTTCTTCGACGGCTCAAGGCAGCATTCATATTCACCGCGCACTATGGGCGCAGGGCTACGCGAGGGTTCAGATATCTCATTCTCAACACAGAAAACGGCATAGCGAAAGAATGCTTCAAGTTCGTCCCTCCCGCGTTCGGTCAGGAGATCGTCTGTCCCGGCGGAGAGACCCTTTATCATGCGCATGCCCATATCATTGCAGTTATCCTCAATGAAGCGCTGCGCGGTCATGTCATAAAAATGCAGCGAGGTAGAAAGCTGCGACGCAAAGACGCCGGTGAGGTCCGCCCCCGAAGCCTTCAGCAGCTCAATGAACCTGTGCAGCTGGGCAGGTACGAGGAAATCATACACCGGGTAGGCGAAAATAAGCAGGTCGCAGGAGGCGACGGCCTCGGTCGCGCCGCTCATGTCGCGCTCAAAAACGTGGATACCGGAGCCGACATTGAGAAACTCAAATTCATGCTCAGGAAAAGCCTGCTCAAGATACAGGCAGCTTTGCAGCGTGACGCTGAATCTGCCGCGCGGTGAACCGTTTATGATGAGAACCTTCATGCCCGCTCCTTTCCGTGTTTGTACTGTATAGATATACGATTATATAGTTTACCGCATATTGAGGCAAAAATCTACACCGTTTATATAAAAAGTGCGGACTGAAAAATCAGTCCGCAAACAGGGTTGTGGGATAAAGATATGAGCCGCGGCCCTTCTTATGAAAGGCCAATTGGATAAGCTGTGCTTAAATAATAATACTCTTTCTTTATTTTGTAAAGAGCGAGGAAAGTCGAACGCACACTATTTTTATACAATGCATATTTTTATTTTCGCCGGGAAGAATATTGGGGAAAACATTTGAGAGGAGCCATTTGCATGATAATGGATCGTATAGCGCTTGTGCTGGCAATCGTCGGCGGTATCAACTGGGGCAGCGTCGGTCTGTTCCGCTTTGACATAGTCGCGTGGCTGTTCGGTGGCCAGACTGCGACGGTCAGCCGCGTGATATACACGCTGGTCGGTCTGTCCGCGCTCTGGTGCATATCGCTGCTGTTCCGCAGCGACTCAGTCACCGATGACGGTATCTAAAAATATCAGACCGCTTCAAAAGCACCGCTGCGGCTGTATAGCCGCGGCGGTGCTTTTATGAATCGCTCAGTCAAATATCGGCGGGTCATCGGAGAGCTTAACGACGATCATGCCGTTTATCCGCTGCACCGACCCCTCCTCCGGCCATACAGTCATGGAGGCAAACTCCTCGCTGTGTACAGCGTTATTATACTGCCCGCCGTAAATATAGCCGCCGTCAATGCCGAAGTATTCGGTCAGGTAGTTCCGCCGGCAGACTTGAAGACCCATCATACCGTCCCAGAACACGGGGTTATTATACTGCCCGTAGGCGTATTTATAGATCCCGACGTTCTCGCGCAGATAGCTGTCATCAGGAAAGCCAGCGAAGGCCACAGTCTCACCGCGCGTGTATCCGGGCATGTCATACACATCATCAAGGATCGCCGATACCTCAAAGCCTATATGACGATATGACAGCTCATAGCACTTATAGGTAGCGTTGGCGGAGACGATGTAGCCCCAGCCGAGAGCTGCGCAGAGCAGACATGTACATATGCGCGCCGGGTTATACAGAGCACTAAGCTTCAGCTCGCAGCCCTCCGCGAAGGCAAAGAGGAACGGAATGACCAGCATGTTCTGATACTCCATTATCGTCACGGTGGTGTTATAGGGAAAGACGATCTTGGAGATATTCGCAAAGGCGGGGACAAGCGCAATGAGCACAAGCAGACAGGCAATGTTCGCATACTGCCGACGGCGGAAAAGCGCCGTCAGGCTGAGCGCAAGGAACACCGCAAAGAGCGCGGCAAGCAGGATATAGCATGTTCCGCGGCGCAGCACGCTCTCGCCGAAGTATTCAAAGAAGGTAACGTATGCATCGGGGACGGAATACGACAGGGATGAGAAGATCGCCGCAAGGGAAAAATCCTCGACTCTGGAGCTCTGCTCCACGCCGTAGCGCGCGAACTCCACGCGCAGGATGATGAAGTACAGCAGCGCGCCGCACACGCCCGCGATAAGGACACGCAGCACGAGTCGGAGCGCGCCGCGCATGTCTGTGCCGCGCGACAGACTGAGGATAAGCGTCAGGCAGAAGCACATGCAGATATAGCCGATCACGGCCTGATACAATCCGAAGGCGACCGCCGTGCAAAGCGCCGCCGCCGTGATCCTCACCCACGGTCTGCCGCCCGGCGCACAGCAGAGATACACAAAGGTCGTGCCAAGGAGATTGCTGATGCCCCAGGCCATGAACATATATTGCAGCAGCGACTGCTCGATGACAGTGGGGTTCACTGCCATGAGCACACTTATGAGGCACACGGTCAGCGCGCTGCGCAGCTTCCACAGCTTCACCAGCAGCATGACCGACACAAACACGCACAGCATATAAAGCGTCACCCACACAGGCGGCATGATGACATTGCCGGCTGCGGCGTTCATATAGCGCGTCGCCCAGCGCCCGCAGGCCAGCGCCCAGTCCCCTGCCGTATAGGCGCTCATGCCTTCGGTTATCGCATCGGGGTTGCCGTGGCCGTATACAATAAGAAGAGTGTACGACATGAACGCAGTCACGAGCACCGTCAGGAGTGAGACGAGCGCAAGGCGGAAGGAGCCGTCCTTGCGGAAAAATCCCGCCGCGCGGGTGAGATAGCCCTCCGGACTTTCGATTCTGATTTTTTCTTTCATATATTCTGACCCGCCGCAGACACGGCAGACGCACCTCCGTTCATGGAAGAATGTGACAGCTCAATGCCCATGGGGCTTGCGGTCGAGGATGTTCTTTTCGGTAGTAAGGTCGGCGTGGAGCAGGTCGGCGGCGATGACGCCGAGCGGGATGAGCGCGAAGAACATTGCCTTCCCGAGGAATACCCCCGCGAGCAGCACCGAGGATATGACGCCGGCGAGGAACATCCCGAGCATCCCAAGGTGCAGGAGCATTCGGGAGACGTAGGGCGATTTATCCTTATGCCTGATGGCCTTGCTTATGGCAACGCCGACCTGCCGGACGTGGTTTGTGCAGAAGGTCGTCGCCATAGGGACGCTCTGCGCCTGGCGGAAGGTGTTATACTGCATGGAGCAGATGAAGTTTATCATCACCTGACTGATCTGATACGGGGCAGTCTCCGGGATGAGCGCAAGCACGACGACTGTGAGCATCTCGATGAGAATAAAGAGCGTGTCCCAGCGGATGAGCCGCAGGCGCTTTATCGGCAGGGCGATATGCTCCGAAACAAACGAGCCGAGCAGATACGCGCTTATCGGGAGGAGATAATATGCTGCATGCGCAAACTGTCCCCTGCCGAGTGAGAGCCCAAGAAGGACGATGTTTGCCGTCTGCGCGTTGCAGAACACTCCGCCGCGGACAGAATATGTGAAGCCGCCGAAAAATCCGCCGACCATCATGAGCAGCAGGAACACCCAGCGCTTTTCACATTCGAGGTACTCGTGCTCATCAACGGTAACGGTCTCGGTTATGCGCAGCTTTTTGTCCGTAGTCTCCGAAACACTGACGTCGATATCCGCGCCCTCAGGGATCCGGAACTCGCCCTCGGGGCTGTCTATGATCTGCGATTCGACGTCCTTATACTCTGCTGTTTCTTTTTTTGTCTCTGTTTCCATGATCTTTTTTCACCTGAGAATAAAGTATATTATAGCACACTGTGCCGCTGTGAGCAGCGCAAAGCCCCAGCGGAAATACCAGTGCTTTGTCTTATGATGAAACACGTACATACCGAGCAGCCCACCCGGCGCGCCGAAGAGCGCGGCAAAGCTGAACAGCGTCTTTTCGCTCACGCGCCGCCGGTGCGTGACGGCAAGGCGCTTGTCGATCCCCATAAGGCAGAAGAGCACCGCACTCATCACGAGCACGGCGGCAAGGCATACATAGTTTTTTACGTCCATATGTATCCACCTATCCAAGCTTGCCGAAGTACCATCCGGAGACGCCGTTGTGCTTGACGAAGTATCCGCGCGAGGTCTCCTCCACGACGCTCACCTTATCCCCTGCGCGCAGGGGAAGGACATAATCGGTGCAGTCGTTGCAGTCGGTAAACTCCCCCGGCTCGAAGAGGTACTTTGTGAGGATGTCCATTTCATAGCCGGTGCGGACATGGCGGCAGCGGGAGAACTCTGCCCCGCGCTCAAGCACCTGCACACGGCTGTCGCCCCAGCGGATGTAATAGGAGCGCCCGCCCTCCACCTGATCGTTCAGCACTGTACGGATGGGGAACCGGTCGTAGGACGTGAAAGAGATATCGTCGCCGTTTATGCCGGATATGATAAGGCAGTTGAGCTGCCCGTCATCCTTGAGCACGCATGCGCCGTCGATGCTGGCAATATGGCGCTGCCGGTCGACTATCGGGTTTGCGCAGACCTTGTCCTCGCCGTAGAGCACGACGGGATAGTGCCCGACGACGACCCATTTATCAAAGCTGAAGCCGAGATCCATAAACCGGTCGCAGCGCAGCAGCTCGCCCTGGGTATGGGCATCGAGCGTCTTTCCGGGGTAAACGGCGGCGTGCGCGAAGATATAGTTCCCGCTCTCGATGGCATGCGGCAGAGAATCGAGAAAGGCAAACTCGTCCGGAAATGCCTTGCCGAGCTTGAATTTATACTTCTGAAAATCCTGTATCTGCTCCGGGTCGTCCCCAAGCTCTTGTATCATGTCCCACAACAGACCGCTTTTGCGCCAGTTGACATACTTCATGATGCTGCCCGCCCAAGGGCTATCGGTCTCGATGAATATCGCCGACCACTCATCGCAGTTGCCCATGACGGTATAAACGTTCTCCCTTGAGGAAAGCTCCATAACGCGGTGCAGCATCTCAAGGCTCTGCGTACCCTTTTCAAGAAAGTCCCCGTCGATGATAAGAATATCGTCATCGCAGAAGCCCGCACAGGAGAGCACCCCGTCGAAGTACGGAATGTTCGCGTGGATATCCGACACGGCGAGGACGCGGCGCGCGGGGTCGATATCCGGCCTCAGGATATGTGCCGGACGTTCATACACGCGCATCGCGAGTGCCTCCAAGCTTTCTCTCCATCAGCAGAAGCTCCCCGGCTGCGCCCGGCTGCGTCGAGAGCTGGCGAAAACCGCAGCGCTTATAGAAGCTCAGCGCACGCTCATTATCAGCGGATACCAACAGGCGCAGGGCGCTGCGCTGCATATTCGCATAATCCCGCAGCGGGCGCGCGAGCAGCTGGATACCGTAGCCACGGCCGCGGTAGTCCTCACGCAGATACAGCAGGCTTATCCAGCCGTACTGCGCATGCGCGCCGCGGCGGGTGTCCATGTCGATAAGGCCGACAGGCTCGTCCTTATTATAAATAATGGAGACGGCTCTGTGATCGTCCGCATGGTGCGAGACGGCGGCGGCGTAATAGGTCTCGGGGACGAAGCCGCGCAGGTCGCCGTGAGAAGTGCGCCACGTGTCGGCATAGCAGGAGATGTAATAGTCCCTGTGCTCGGCGGGGTCTATGTACTCATGGCGCAGGGAGATCTGATTGCCCGGGCGCGCAGCAAGCGCACCGCTCAGGTGGGAAAAGTCGTTTATATAGTCGGCGGTGAAGCTGCCCTTATCATAGAACAGGTGCATGACGCCGGTGTTCGACGGGATCGGCAGGTGCTCGGTATCGCCGATGGGGATGCCAAGGACTTCGGAGAGCATACAGCGGATCGCAACGCCGTGGCTGACGACGGCTACAGTGCGGTCAGGGTTATTCGCGGCGATCTCTCTGAGCGCTTCGGACGTACGGCGCGCCACCTGAGCGTAGGTCTCCGCGCCGTCAAGCGAGAAGCGGTCAGGTTCGAATATAAATTCGTGCAGCTTTTCGGGGCACCGGTATTCGAGGTTCCCGAAGAACTCCGTCTCCCACGGCCCCATGTGTATCTCGCGCAGACGTGCGTCAAGCTGCATCGGGACGCTGTGCCAGCGCGTTATCGCCGAGGCGGTCAGACGCGTGCGGTACAGGTCGCTTGAATACAGCGCGTCTATCTTCACATGGCGGAAGCGTTCGGCGAGCGCGTCAATCTGCCGCAGGCCGAGCGGGGTGACGTCCCCATCCCAGTTGCCCTGCATCATGCGGTAAAGGTTGCCCTCGGCCTGTGCGTGTCGTATTATATAAATTTCTGTCATAAGGCTTCCTCCAAACGCTTGACCGAAAGGCACAGATAAAGTATAATGTAATGACTCGGGTGCGGTCAGGCGTCGCGTAAATACATGTTATTATAGCTTGATTTTCCCGCTTATACAAGGGCTGCTTTGTTAAATCGGCGGTTCTTTTTTGAAGAGAAACAGGGTGAGTGGATTAATATGGTCAGAGCGGCGGCATTGGTGTCGGGCGACGGAGCGAAGCTTCAGGCGATCCTTGACTCCATGTATTTTAAGGAAATACCGGATTTTGAGCTGGTTGCGGTCATCTCTTCGGAGAAGGACGCTTACGCCATGAAGCGCGCGCTCAACGCGGGAGTCCCGGCTTATGTGGTCGATCCGGAGCTTTTCCCGAACATGACCAGCCACAGCATGGCGGTCGCGAACAAGCTGAAGGATATGGACATCGAGCTTGTCATCCTCGCAGGCTACGACATGCCGCTGGGCGTTATCCCTTACCAGTTCAAGAATCACATCATCGGCACCTTCCCGGCGCTCTACCCCGCGTTCGAGGACGCAGAGGGCGACGTGCAGCGCGCGGTCTTGGAGCGCGGCGTCAAGATAACGGGGGCGACAGCTTACTTTGCCGACGCCGACGGACGTGTCGGCGGGATAATTCTCCAGCGCGCCGTCGAGGTCATGCCGGATGACACGCCCGACTCGCTCCGCCGCCGCGTACTTGAGGACGCGGAGTGGAAGCTTCTGAGCCAGGCCGTGAGTCTCTACTGTGCAAACCGGCTCTCGATCCGCGGCAACCGCGTAATAATAGAAGCGGAAACGGTAAAGTAAAATGAAATTAACGGCGGCTGCAAAATGCAGCCGCCGTTAATTTCAGGCTAAAAAGCCTCGCAGCTTTCTTTGACAAGCATAACAAAACGGAGCGGTCACCCGCTCCGTTTCGTTATATGGTTGAGGACAAAATGAAAAAGATGAAAAACTGTTACTTGCAGTTATTAATATACCCGAAAGATGTTTCGTATTAAACCGCAGAATTGTTTCAGAATTGTTAAATGCAGGTATAATTTTCGGCGTTCCCGGAAATTACTTCTGCTTACCGGTAGTTAAACGGACAAAGCTTGCGTATATCGCGCAGGTATTCAAGTATCGCGTCCGTATCGTCTCTGAATATCCCGCGTCCAAACGTCGACTGCGCCATGTCAATAGAGCCGCTGCGAGTGTTAGCTTCGACAAGAACCACCCCCCCCATGTGAGTTGACAGTCATGTCCCAGTTCACAACGCCAAGCTGAGGAATGCGTGCATGGAGAGCCAGCGCTTTCTCTTCAACCGCGCTTATCTCTGGGATCGAGTACCCGGCGAAACGGACATGTGTGTCCGGGTGCTCGGTAAAAACATCGTGCGCATCGTTAAACGCTTTATCCTTAAGCGAACCATCTCTGTTCACGCCGACGTATATCCCTCCCGCATGAGCATTGTCCGTATGGCACTCACCCATACCGATGCGAAGGATCGTGTCCGCGCAATGGATGTTTTCCGTTCCGGGCGCGCGGTAGGTTATTACCCTGAAGGTGTTCACGGACTGCGGATGCAGCCGCTTTACACTTTCTCCCATTTCAATACATTCCTGCACCGTAAAGTTGGCTCCATAGCGTGTGAGCAGTTCCTCTGCGCTCTTACCGCTCAGTTCGTCAAAACCTCCTGACATGGAGACGACCATGCAGCCGCGTCCGGAGCTGCTGCCGACGGTCGGCTTGATGAAGGCTCTGCCGATGTTGAAAAGCAGCCCCTCTGCTTGACGCTGTGAGATGCACTTCATCTCTCCGTCCCGGTACAATCCGTTTGCACAGCTGAGATAAACGTGAGGGACGGTCAGCCCGTCAATGCCGGAAGCTATGAGAGGCGTTATGTTCTTGTCACCAAGGCAGTAATAATAGTTTTCAGAATTGCTGATCCACTCATATTCCGGGATAAACAGATGCTCCGGGAAATACTTCTTATCAAGCTTACCGCTGAACAGATAGTACATCCTGTGCCACATATACGGGACCTTCTTGCCGTAATGCGCTATGTAATATTCGTCGATCTCATCACGCTGTTCCTGCGTCAGTTCAACAGCCGACCACAGCTTCTTAAACTCCGGAGAGTTGATCTGTTTGAGTTTGTAATATCTCGGCATGGTGTGCCCGCGGAAGTAGTTCACTCCGTTGAATATTTTTCTGCGCAGACCCATATTGCATGATTCTTTCTCAGTCAAATGTTATATTCCACACGCAGTCGGGCGCGATTTTCCCCGGTTCCGCTGCGAGATACGGCTCACCGTCAGGCGCGGGCAGGTAATACACCGCGCGCTTTGTGCCGAGCGCTGCGCCTATCGCCGCGGCGATGTCCGCAGCGTCCGCACCCTCTGGTGCGATAAGCTCCTTTATGACCGCCGCGCCGTCCTCGAGATACGCTGAGCATATCCCTCCGCCGCAGGCGTACAGGCCGCCGCCAAGCTCTTCGCAGAAGCGGCGCTGGAACTCCAGTGTCGTACGCGAGGGACGCATACGGCAGCGATCCCTGAGCAGCGCTTCGCGTCGCTGTCCGTACTCCGCCGCCGAGAGGTTTTGACCGGGAATAACAGCCGCGGCTTTGACCTCAAAGCGCCGACGGTGCAGTGCGCATTCCGTGCCGAGGATAGTCTTATACCACGCGTACAGCGACTCCTCCGCCGGGAGCGTGCATATCACTTCCGCGCCTTGGGCACGCGCAAGCTTTGCGCTGCGCTCCGTGAGCGCGCGGCCTATACCGCTGCCGCGAAGCTCCGGCGCGACCGCGACGGCATAGATATAGCCGCAGGTCTGCACCATTCCGTCGGCGCTTACAAGCTCCATGCCGGTGACAGCGTAGGCCGCGCCCGCAATCTTTCCGTTTACCTCCGCGACGGCGGCGGTGCCCATATCGGGCAGCAGCTGGAGGAAGGAATTTACAAGCGCCTCGCTGTCGCCGAACACTGTCTGCCACAGCACGGACATTTCCGAAACATCGCCGCTGCGGTACTCGCGGATAACAGCGTCACTCATCGCGCATCCTCGCTGTGAACTTCCTGACCATGAACTCCGGCTTATAGGAGAGCTTTGAGGTGCGCAGGGATTCAAGCCCCATGTCGTCCTCTCGGTTCATGTACAAAAGCTCCGGGTGGTTCTGCATGACCATGCGCGTAAGCTCGCGGCAGACCATGGGGTATGCGCCGTTTATATCGATATCAGCTTTTTCAAAGTGAACGTCAAAGGTATCGCGCCCGGCCATCTCGCCCATGGAAAAGCCGATGATCTTCCCACCCGAACGCAGCACTCCGCCCTCAAGACCGAGCTTTTCATACACGGCGAAGGCGCGCATTATCGCGTC
>CAKTKV010000015.1 GCA_934572355.1 uncultured Oscillospiraceae bacterium | reverse complement strand
GCGCTGCCTTGGAGTGCTGTTTTGAAAGGAGACGGAATTATGCTTTGCAAGCCACAGATCATGTTTATACACGAAAGGATCCTGTCGATCCTCGGGATAGAGCCGCCGCCGGTTTTTTACATCGGCGGCAGCGACACACTGCCGCCGCCCCTGCCGCGCGCCGAGGAGGAGAGCGCCATCGCCGCGCTCGACGACGGTGACGAGGCCGCACGCAGGCTCCTCATCGAGCACAACCTGCGCCTTGTCGTCTATATCTCGAAGCGCTTTGAGAACACGGGGATAAACCTTGAGGACCTGATATCCATCGGCACGATCGGGCTCATCAAGGCCGTCAACACCTTCAATTCCCGCAAGAACATAAAGCTTGCGACCTACGCCAGCCGCTGCATTGAAAACGAGATACTGATGTACCTGCGCAAGATCGGCAGCCAGCGCACGGAGGTGAGCTTTGACGAGCCGCTCAACACCGACTGGGATGGGAACGAGCTATTGCTGTCCGACATCCTCGGCACGGATGAGGACGAGGTCTGCCGCCCACTTGAGGACGATGCGGAAAAGCACATACTCATGGAGGCGATAGCTACGCTCAACGAGCGGGAGCGGGAGATAATCATGCTGCGCTTCGGGCTGCTCGGCGGGAGGGAGTACACGCAGAAGGAGGTCGCAGATATGCTGGGCATATCGCAGAGCTATATAAGCAGGCTGGAAAAGCGGATCATCGACCGCCTGCGGCATGAGATGCTGCGGCTGCTGCAATGTTGAGACGGCTGAATATAAAAAAACGCACTGCAAATTGTTTTGCAGTGCATCTTTTATAGTTAGTCTCTGAAATCAAAAAGCTCCTTGGGCTTTACTTCAAGCACTTCGCAGAGCTTGAAGATAACGTCAAACGACACGCCGACGTTGCCGAGCTCTATGGCGCTGATGTGGCTGCGGTCAATATCCGCAAGCTCTGCAAGCTGCATCTGCGTCAGCTTTTTACGCTTGCGGTAGTATACGACGTTGAGGCCGAACTTTTCATATAAAGGCTTATACTCAGGTTTCATGCGGCTCACTCTTCTATGAACTCTATAACATCACAGACGCCGCAGTGCAGGAGCTTACAGAGCTGGTTGAGGGTATTTGTGGAAATGCTGTTGCCGCTTTTGATGGAATAATATGTGGCGCGGGAAAAGCCCATCTGCTCCAAGCGATAGGAGCTTATACCTTTTTCTTGCATTGTCCGGAAAAGCGGCGCGTAACTTATCATTTCAAAAATCCTCATGCAGCTGGATGCTTCTGCATTTAATATAATGAGGATTTTCGGGGTTGAATATGTACGAATATCCGAGTATAATTATGGGGAAATGTGGGAGAAAGGAACAGGGTAGATGCCGAATTATGAAAAAATGTACGCAGTCCTGTGCGGAGCGATAGACGATGTGATGGATGAGCTTGCCCGGATCCCGCTCGCAAGCCCCGCCGTCGAGCGCCTGCACTCGGCCTTGGAGCAGGCGGAGGAGATATACATCCGGACGAGTGTTTACACTGCCGAGAGGGAGGATAACATCATAGAGCTCAGGTGCGACGCGAGCGGCCGGGAGTGAGGTTATATCCTGGTACGGACTTGACAAAAGAGACCGTGTGACGGTATAATATAAACACAAAAAGGCGCTGCCGGTTGACGGTCAGCCCCTCATGTTAGTTATAAGAAATAACCGCCAGGTTGGGAGCCGGGGCGGTTACTTCTTTTTTGCCTGTATAAACAGGTTGCAAACACCAATGATAACAAGACAAAGCTCTAAGACTTCACTAATGCTCATGGGCAGTCCCCCTTTCGATTCAGGGGACAAGAAGCTGCCCCCTTTATGTATATGGGGGCTGACCGCCTACCGTTAATGGCAGCGCCTTGGTGCAATGCACCATCGACAGAATACCATATCAAGTGATAAATGGCAAGCGAGCAGTCAAAATTTAATCGGTTGATAAGCGGCGGATAATCTGTTATAATAAGCCGAACGGCGGGGAATCCGCACTCTGCGGATGAGCCGTGATACCCCGGCGGGAGGTCAGGACTATGGCTCTGGATAAAGAGTTTTTCGACTCCGTCAATATCGACGTAGTCAAGAAGAAATATTATAACGCGAATAAGGTCAACGCCCTGCTCGGCAATATCCAGCAGCAAGCGGAGACTATGGGGCAGGAAAACGAGCTGCTGCGCACGCAGCTTGAGGCGCTCAACGGGCAGAAGTCCGAGATAGGCGACACGCTCCTTTCGGCGCGCGCACTTGCGAAGAAGATAGAGGATCAGGCTCGCGCACAGGCAGAGGAGACGATACGTCAGGCGCAGGAAAAGGCCGACGCGATAGTGCGCGAGGCGGAGCATAAGCGCCGGGAGCTTGCGCAGTCCCTGCCCGATCAGCAGGAGTATGCCGCGAAGTGTGTTGAGAACTGCCTTAACAAGCTCAAGAAGCAGCACATTGAAGCGATCGAAATGCTCAACAACGAGTGGCAGGATTTCCTCTGCGGGCTGATGCCGGAGGAGCACAGCACCGAGACTGAGCCAGAGCCGTCCGACACGGAAGCGCAGGAGAACACAGAGGATATGCCGGAGCTTCGGGATCGGGTCAACGCGATCGCCAAAGAGCTTATGGAGATCCTTGATAAGAAACAGTGAAATGAATACATAATAAAAAAGAGACGCAGCCGCGTCTCTTTTTTGCATATAGAGCCAAATTAATTTTTGACTTCCACCGGAAGACCGGCTTCGGTAAACTCGTTTGCTATGCGCTCGGCGTAAGCGCGGCAGGGGGAATCGGCCTCGGGCAGGACGATAATGAAGCTGCGGCCGAGATAGGGCTGCCCGGTCAGAATATCGTGCAGTGCATCGAGATTATCACCGTACCAATCCTGCCAGAGCATACTGCGGCGAAGGACAGAGTACAGCTCGCGGCGCTCACGGCAGGCAGAGAGATCGAGCGTCACCTGCGGGTGCAGGGCGTTGAGCAGGCCGAGACAGCCGGCGTTGACATCCCGCCATGTCGCTTCAAAATCGCGCGTGTACCACGGATCGGCGACGGCGTCTCCGGGCCGGCCGGCGTATTCGAGCAGCAGGTGCAGCTTACCGTCAGGGTCTCCGCCGAAGGCGCGCGCCATATTGCGCATGTTCGCATCGTCCATGCCGATGAGGAGATCATAATTGTCGTAATCGTCCGGTCTTATGCGCCGCGCGGTCTTGCCCTCGCAGCCGATGCCGTGCTCGGCGAGCTTGCGCTTGGCGGGCGGATAGACAGGGTTGCCGAGTTCTTCGCTGCTCGTCGCGGCGGAGGCGATGTCAAACTGCGCCGCGAGCCCCGCGCGGGAGCACATATCGCGCAGCACGAACTCAGCCATCGGGCTGCGGCATATATTGCCGTGGCATACAAAAAGTACTCTGGTCAAATGAGATCAGCCTCCTATATAAGCCGTAATCAGAACGACTTATTATATACCATCGCGGCGAGTTTTTCCATACAAAAATCGGGACACCGCCGCGGCAGTGCGTAGGTCAGCCCGTTTAGCCTACACCGCCGTCCATGAAAGCATAGTGATTCTCAAAATCATCGCAGGTCAGGATTTCGCCGGTCTCCTTGATCTCAAGGCTTTTAGCGACCTTGACAAGCTCGTCCATGCCGATCTCGCCGCAGACCCGGATCACCCATCCGGCGGCGTTGGACATCAGGATAATATCCTGCTCTAAAGTATACTCATCGATGCCGATCTCAGGTCGTGCGTCAAAATGCTCCGTGCAATGAAAGCGCATCACGTCAACGCTCTGCTCGTCCCAGTGCTCCTCGATGATCTCCTCCGGAGTGTAGTAAAGAAGCAGAAGAGCGCCGCCGTCAGTGAACTGTGACATATAATATGTTTCGATCAGAAGGGGCTGCATCATGTCCTGATAGGCAGGCACAAAGCTGGGCGAACCGCTGAAGGCAAGCCCCTCGGCCGTTAAGCGGCCGCACCATGCTCCGTCCTTCAGCGGGGCCATTTCATTCGGCAGCCAGCTTGGCCGAAATTCTATCTCTTTGCTCTCGGCTTTTTCGGGGAATGTGACAGCAAGCTTTGCATCGCTCCAATCAAGATACCCGCTGGGGTTTTCCTCCCAGTTGATGCGGAAGGTTTCGCTCTTTTCAGGGACTCTATGAGTCATAGAGGAAAAGGCCGCATACGCCGCAATACCGAGCGACAGGATCAGTGCGGCAGCCAGCGCAAAGCTGATGATGCGTTTTGTCCTGAGGTGTTTTACTTGTTTTTCATCGAAATAACTGTTTCCGGCCATGACTACATCCTCCTCATGAATGCCGTTCATAGCGCGAAGAAGTGTCAGCGAGTTCAGCATAAGCCCTCCTCCTGTAAATAGTCGTGCAGCTTCCTGCGGGTACGGAACAGGGTGCTTTTGATTTTCCCCTGACTATAACACAGCTTTTTGGATATCTCAGGAATGGGGACGAGATACCAGTACCGCAGTATGAAGATCTTTTTCTCATCCGCAGACAGTCCCGAAACGAAGCTTCCGATTGCCGCTTCCAGTTCTTTTGCGTCCAGAGCCTGTTCCGGGCTTGTCCCGCCGGGGATGCACTCTTCGAGTTCTTCCAGTGCGAGGGTCGCTTGTCCTCCGCCGCGCTTGATCCTGTTGTTTGTCTTGATACGATCAATGGAAATGCTTCTGGTGATACGGCCGAGAAATGCGGATAATACCGGCGGGCGCTGATCGGGCATCAGATTCCATGCGCGGAACCATGTGTCGTTGACGCACTCTTCCGCATCCTCAGCTATGCCGCAGATATTATAGGCAATGGTGCGGCAGTATCTGCCATACTTCTGATTTGTTTCCGATATGGCCAGGTCGGAACGCTGCCAGTACAGATCAACGATCTGTTTGTCTTCCATATTGAACCTCCTTTGTACAAGAGCTCTCATCCATAAATACGACAAAAAACCGAATAGGTTTCAAATTTAGAAAAAGCAGCTCCGGGGACTTTGCTCCAGAGCTGCTGCTGTATATATGGATTTCGATTAATAGCCTTTACCCAAGGATTATATCGCAGATGCGGTCAACGTCCTCGGTGCTGAGACCGGCATAGAGCGGGAGAGTCAGGACGCAGTCGGCAATGTGCGCGGCGACAGGGGTCGCGGCGGGATCGAAGCCGGGGCGACCGCGGTAGCAGGCGAATGAATTGGTGATGGGGTAGAAGTACTTTCGTGCGACGATGCCCTGCTCGCTCAGGCGGTCAAAGACCTCGTCACGGTTATACTTATAGCCGTCAAACACGACGGGGAAATAGGCAAAGTTCGAGCGGACGCCCTTCTGCGGCGCGTTGAGACGGATGCCGGGCACACCGTCAAGGCGCTCCCAATAACGCTCGTCGGCAAGCTTGCGCTCGGCGATCCAGCCGTCTAAATGACGCAGGTTGCAAAGCCCCATTGCCGCGCAGAACTCGTTCATCTTCGCGTTGCCGCCGACGTATTCGACGTCCTCCGGCCCCTGTATGCCGAAGTTCTTGAGGTCGTGAATGCGCTGCGCTAAAGCCGCGTCCTTGAAGCAGAGCGCGCCGCCCTCAATGGTGTTGAAGACCTTGGTGGCGTGGAAGGAGAACATGGCGGCGTCACCGAAGCAGGCGGAGCTGATACCGTTTTTCGTCACGCCGAAGGCGTGGGCGGCGTCGTAAATGACCTTGAGGCCGTGCTTCTTCGCGATGCGGTCGATCTCGTCCACATTGCAGAGGTTGCCGTAGACGTGCACAGGCATGATGGCGACGGTCTTATCGGTGATGAGCGCCTCGAGCTTACTGACGTCGATGGTATAGTCAGTCGGGTCGATGTCGCAGAACACGGGGGTGCAGCCGCAGCGGACGATCGCATGTGTGGTGGAGGCGAAGGTGAAAGGTGTGGTGATTATCTCGCCCTTGAGTTCCATGGCCTCGATGATGTTTTCAAGCGCGAGGTGGCCGTTCGTAAGCAGGGCGACGTTGGGCACGCCTAGGTACTCCTTCAGCTCTGCTTCGAGACGCTGGTGCTTTTCGCCCATGTTGGTGAGCCAATGGCTGTCCCATATACTGCGGATCTCATTGCAGTACTCCTCAAACTCCGGGATGGACGAGCGGGTGACATTGATTATTTCGGACATATCTTACTCCAATCTGCCGCGGATGCGGCCACAAGGAATTTATCTGCGGTTATCCTCGCGCAGCGCCTTGACTGCCGATGCGATAACAATGAACATCAGCACCGCCAGCGGCAGACCGATGAGTATCGCGAGCACCTGCACGGCGTTGAAGCCGCCGACCTCGAGCAGCACAAAGGTGATGACGCATATAACGGCCGCCCAGAACACACGGCACCAGCGGGGAGCCTGAGTGTCGCTGTCGGCATGGATGTAGGTCGTCTCCGCGGCAACATAGGCGCTGGAGTCGACGGTCGTTGCCATGAACACGAAGCACAGGAGCGCGACGATGACCATCATGAGCTTGGGGCAGGGCATGGTCTCAAGTATGGCGAGGATCGCGGCGGGCTGGCCGGAGCTCTGGAGCACGGAGGCGATATCGGCAATGCCGCCGGTCTGGATCTTGATGGCGTAATTGCCGAGGGTAGACATCGCGACCCAGCAGCCGAGAGAGCACCAGACCATCTGCCCAAGTGCGATCTCACGCAGGGTACGTCCTTTGGAAACACGCGCGTTGAACACGCCCATGAGCGGCATATACACGATGAGCCACGCCCAGTACCACACCGTCCATGTGCGGACAAACTGCCCGTCGCCGTAGGGATCAGTATAGGTGATGAGGTGGACGAAGTTCTGGAGGTACAGGCCGAGGGCGTTGACCTCGGCGCGGAGGACGTTGAACACGCCCGCGAGCACACCGACGAAGAGCATGAACGCAAAGGCGAGATAGACGTTGATGTTGCTGAGGTTCTTGATGCCCTTTTGCAGACCGAGATAAACGCTGGTGCCGAACATGGCGACCCAGATGGCGAGAATGATGATCTGCAGCGGCTTTACATATTCATCTGGGATGCCGAAGATGCCTTGCAGCAGCAGGGTCAGCAGCGGCATGCCAAGACCCATCGAGGTGACGGGCGCGGCGATCGCACCGAAGGTGCCGAAAATATCGATCAGGCAGCTGGAGAGCCTGTTGCAGCCGGACTTCAAAACCGGGGAACAGGCGGAACTCATGCTGATCTGGCTCTGGCGGCGGTTATAGAGCATGTAGCCGACGGCGACAGAGGCTGGCACATACAGCGACCATGCGTTGAGCCCCCAGTGGTAGTGGGTGTACATCGCGGCGTATTCGTAGGCCTCGATGGAAAAAGGCTCGGCATGGAAGGGAACGGCGGTGGAGGAATATATCGTCGTCTCAATGAAGCCGAAGACGATGAGCCCCGCGCTGCAGCTCGTAGTGAACATCATGGCGATCCATGAGAACTTGCTGTACTCGGGCTTTGCGTCCTCCCCGCCGAGCTTGACCTTGGCGTATGGGCCTAAGGCGATCCACAGCGAGAAGATGAACGCCGCGAGATTCGAGGCGACGAACAGCCAGTCAAACTGCTTGGAGAAGAAAGCGTAGGTGCTGTCGACCGCGGCCTGAACAGATTCCAGACTCACGGAGACAAGAATCAGCACGGCGGCGATGATACATACGACGGGGAAGAATCTTTTTTTATCTATCTGCGGATGCAAGGCGCATCACTCCAATCTGTTTCATTGTCCGACGGGGGGATCATTTGCCCGCCAGACCGTCCTCATATACCTTGCGGAGGTAGTCGAAATCATCATAATAGATGAGGACGTTTTCGCCGCGGTCGTTCGTGATCTTCACGGTGTCGTTGACCTTCTGGATAAAGCGGCAGGTCTCCTCGATATCGTCGGTATCGAAGAGGATATCGCCAAGAGGCTGGTACTTTGTCAGCTCATCGCCGACACAGGCGAGAGAGTCGACCGTGACGCCGGGGATGGCGGCGATCTCATCAAGCCCTTCGATAGAGGCGATGACGCCGTTGTTATTCGTCCAGAGCATGTAGCTTGAACCGCAGCGCTTATAGGCCTTGGTCTGGGACAGGGGCAGCATGGCCGGGTCATTGCGCTTGCCGAGGGCATAGTCGACGATCCATGCGACGGTATCGAAGCCGAGCAGACTCTTGATGGGGATATACATCATGTCCCCGTCAAGGCGGTAGCCCATTTCGATTATGTAGAAATGCCCGTCCTCATCGAGCATGACCTGCACCCAGCCGATGCCCTCGCGACAGCCGACGGCCTTGAGCACCTTCTGAATATAGGGGTCTATCTCGGTGACATAGCGCTCAACATTGTTCGAGACGGTGGAGGTGATAGAGTAGCAGTTCTTTGGCTCGCCGGGCTGGGAATACATCGCGCACAGCGCCATGAGGCTTATCTCGCCCTCGGCGAAGGCATAGAAGCTGTACCACTCCTCGCCGTGGAGCATACGCTCGACGATGAGCTTCGGGCTTTTGGACATGGAGCGGGCGAGAGCGCAGGCGTCAAGCAGCTCCTGCTCATTATGGCAGTAGCTGATGCCGCGGTTGCAGCTGAGGTCGACGGGCTTCACGACGACGGGGTACTTCACCGCGTCGAGCTCCGCGCGCGTCGGGGGATCGGAGAGATAATAATCATCAGGAAGCGGCGCGCCGAGGGAGCGGGCGAGACGTTTGAAATCGTCCTTATCGCGGGAGAAGTGCCATGCCTCAGGCGTGCAGTAGCACGGCAGACCGAGACGGCGGCACAGCTCCATGCACATCTCGAGGTTAAACTCGCTTATGCCGCAGACGACGGCATTGACGCCTTCCTCGCGGCACTTGGCTTCGAGAGTGTCAAGGTCGCTGGTGTTTATCATCCAGTATTCGTCGCTTATCTGCTTGCCGAGAGAATGCTCCGGCTCGTTATAGTCGGTGACGATGGTATGTACGCCTATGCTTTTGGCATAGCGGAGCATTTCGCAGGTGCCGTAGCTCGTGCCGAGCATCAGTAGTTTTTGCATATAGAGTGTCCTTTCAGTCAGTCGACGGCGACGTTGTACCAGCTATCGTCGGCCATATATTTTTCCGCGTCTTCGCGGGTGGGAAAATTCATGACAAGTGTGCCGACGGCCTTGTTCGCGCCCGAGAAACGCTCAACAGCATCGCCGGGCTTTACCCAAAGGTCATGCTGGACGACGGCGCTCTCAAGCTCCGGCGCGATTTCGAGCTCGCGGAAAGTACCGTCGCGACCGCTGTGGAGGATGATCTCCGTCCAATGTCCGTTATACACTGGGTCGCGCATATCGTCAACCGGCAAGCCGACGGCGGCCTTGACAGCGTTTGCGACAAGGTTCGTTTCCGCCGCCATGCTCAGCACCTCGCTCAGGCGGTTGCCGCCGCCGCGGGGCGAGACCTCCATTATGTAGGTTTTGCCGTTCGTGCCGAGGCGGGTCTCAATATTGTAAAGACCGGTGCCGAGGCCGAGCAGTGTGATGAGCCGCTGAAGCTCGCCTCTGAGCTCCGTCTGTGCCCACGCGGGCATAGTGGACGGCCATGCGTAAGCCGCGGGGGTATAGGGATTGTCGGCATGCGCGTCGAAGTGCTGCTCATCAAAGGAGCAATAGCGCAGCACACCGTCAACGGAGAAGCAGTCGGTATCCGAAGAGAAGCCCTGCTGGGTGATGAACTCCTCGATTATAAAATCGCCGCAGATCGAAAAGGCTTTGGCGTGCTCTATCGCGGCGGGGAGCGCGTCGGGGGAATCCACGCGCGTGACGCCCTTGCTGCCGGCAGAGTCTACGGGCTTTACGATCATCGGCCAGTTGAAGCCGGCGGAGTCGGAGAGCGCATCGGCGGGCTCAGTATAGCTCTTTGCCCATGGGACGTTGAAGCCGTTCTCGGTAAGGAAGCGGCGGAAGCGCCCCTTATTCTGGAGGATCGACACGGCCTCATAAGAGCCGGCGAATGGCAGCCTCAACTTCTCCGCAACGTATGCCGCGGTCACAACACCGGGATCACAGGCAAAGGACATGATGCCGTCGATACCGAGTTCACGCGCGGTATCGAGGACGGCGTCCTTATCAATAATGCTGACGTTGCGGTATTCATCAGAGTGCTTATGGGCGATGTTATCGGGCAGATAGTCACAGGTGATGACGTACAGCCCGAGCTTATGCGCCTCTTCTATGACGGGCAGCAGGTACTGCGCACCGCCTAAGAGCAGCAGTTTTTTCATAGGACAGGCTCCTTTCGAGCTCATTCGTCATAGCCTTGCTTCCGGCGATAGAGCCGGTGCAGCGCGGGGAACAGGCATTTGACGGCGTTGTTGATGCGGAAACGCAAAGGCTTCGTTTTAAGCAGCTTGTTATACGGCGGGCGGCGCAGCTCCTTGTCTTTGCCCTGCGTATAAAGAAGCTGGAACTTCCATTTGAGAATGTTGTCATCCACAAGGCGCAGCACATCCGGATCGGAGACGTGAGCGCGGTAGGCTTCGAGCATCGCGACAGCGCCGGTCATGAAGCGGGTGAGCTTATCATAGCGCCCCTCGACGCCGCTGCTCCATGAGGCGTCGTTACTGCATATACGGTAGGCGGACATGGTGCGGGCAATGAAGTGCACCGGCCCGTTATGGCGCAGCCATATACCGTAGGGATAATCGCCGAAGCCGTATTCGGCGGCGATATAGTAAAAATCGGGAGGATCAGCCAGAAGAGGCGTCTTTGCGAGGAGCGAGCTTGTGTGCCACGCGGTGTTCATGCCGGGGAGGATATCCTCAAACTCGACATCGCAGTCCTCGCCGCGCTGCACGAGCTCTTCATCGGCGCGGCCGCCGAGACAGTAGTGCAGGAGCGTGTTGTGGACACAGGCGGAATACTCAGGGTGCGCTTCGAGAAAATCGACCTGCCGCTGGAGCTTGGTGGGGTCTGTCCAGTAATCGTCCCCCTCGCAGAAGGCAACGTATTTGCCGTGCGCGTTCGGGAAGAACACGGCATAGTAGATGTCTATATCCTGCGAATACAGGTTTTTTTCCTGATAGAACGGGCGCACGATGTCCGGGTACTTTTCGGCGTACTCGCGGATGATCGCGGCGGTACCGTCGGTCGAAACGTCGTCATTCACGAGCAGCTCAAAGGGAAAATCCGTCTGCTGGGTGACGATGCTCTCGAGCGCGTCGCGGATATATTCTTCGTGGTTATAGGCCGTACAGAGTACGGAAACGAGACAGTCTTTACTCATTATATGACCTCGGATAAATTATTCCTCCGCGGCGCGGCCGGTGAGACGGCGGAGCACATCCAGCATGAAGCTGAAGCTGTCAACGCGGAAGATAACGGAGCCGCCGACATATATCGCAATGCCGAGCGGAACCTGAATAAGCAGTGTGAGCCAATCGCTCAGCCCGAGCAGGCCTATCGGATAGATGCAGGCACCCATCAGGCAGGCGAGCAGCAGCGCGGGCAGGATATCCTGCAGCTGCTTTGACAGCTTGTACCCAAGCAGCCGACGGTTAGGCCATGCGTTGATGACAAGGGAGATGAGCCCGGAGACGAACTGGCTGACAGCGACGGCGTAGACGCTGATGTTCATCGCGGCGAAGATCAGCCCGATGCCGACGATCTCCTTGATTATCTCTAACTTCAGGAAAATGTCACTGTGACCCATGGCCTTGATAGCGTTGAGGTTTGCGGTGTGCAGCGGATAGAAGGTGTACATCGCGCAGAAGACCTGCATATACGGCACGCAGGGCAGCCACTTCTCGGTGAGCAGGAGGCGGATGAGCGGTTCGGCGCACACGGCCATGCCCACCATGAGCGGCATCATGATATAGGAGCTTGTCTTGATGGCGCGGCTCGTCATTTCGCGCACATGGTCGCGGCTGTCCTGCTCGGCAGAGAGCACGGGCAGCAGGACGCTGTCAATGGAGGAATTGATATTTTCAACGACGAGCAGGCAGAGCTGGTCGCCCTTGTTGTAGTACGCAAGGTCCGACGAGGTATATTTCAGCCCGACGACGAGCTGGGATATCTTGAGATACACCGTGTCGAGCAGCGCGGAGACAAGGAGCTTCCAGCCGTAGGACACGAGCCCGCCGAGGCGCTGTAGGGAGAACATGAGCTTCGGCTTCCAGCCGACGGTCAGCCAGAGAATCGCGGTGTTGACGGCGGCGTTCAGAAGCTGCTGAGCTACAAGCGCCCATATCCCGTAGCCGCGGTAAGCCATCGTAATGCCGACGACGGCGGAGAACAGCGTCCCGCCGAGGGTGGAGAAGAAGAAGCGGCGAAACTGCATCGTCTTTGCAACATAAGCCTGCTGTACGTTCTTGACACCGGAGACGACGATCGTCAGGCCGAGCACACGGATGACCGGGACAAGGTCGGGAGAGCCGTATATTCGGCTTATAAGCGGGGCGGCGAAGAACAGACCTATATAAAGCACCAGACAGAAGGCAACGTTAAAGTAGAACACGGAGGAATAGTCCAGATCGTCGGTGTCCTTCTTCTGGATGAGAGCGTTTGCCATGCCGCTGTCGACAAAGACCTGAAGGATCGAGGTGATGACGGTGATGAGGGCAATGGTGCCGTACAGCTCCGGCTCGAGGATCCGCGCGAGCACGATGGACACGATAAAGGACACGACCTGTGCCCCGCAGCGCTCCATGAATCGCCATATCAGATTGGAAAAGACGGTTTTCTTATTGTCGTACATAATTTATCCGATCCGGCGCTTATTCGCCGTAGCCGCGCATTTTCCGGTAGAGCCGGTGCAGATGCGGCATGGTGCATTTGAGAAAGTTGTTGAGCCTGTACGAAAAGGGCTTGGCTTTGAGAATGTCCCGGTAGGGCGGACGGCGCTGCTCCGCGTCGCGGCCCTCAATGTACATAAGCTCAAATTCCCGTTCGAGCCGCTCATGCTTTACAAGTGTGAGCTTTTCATTGGTCACGTGTCTCTCAAGCGCGCGGAGCACCTCGACCTGACCGACGATGAAGCGGCAGAGCTTATCGTAGCTGCCGTCGACATTGCTGCTCCACGAGGTGGGATTGCTGCGCGCACGGTAGAACGACATCGGGCGGTCAAGGTACCTGATGCGGCCATTGAGCGCAAGGTGCAGAGCCATGGGGTAATCATCGAAGCCGTACTGCGCGGCAAGGGTGAAATAATCCGGCATGTCCAGCGCAAGAGAGCGGCGGAACATCAGGGAACTGGGGTGATAGGCATGAGCCATGCCGCGGAGAATATCGGCAAATTCAACGTCATGGTCGCCGTGAGATGGCTCCTGAAGCCGGTCGGACACGGAACCATCACAATAGTGGACAACAGAGTTGTGGACGCAGGCGGAGTAATCCGGGTGCGCCTCTAACCATTCGACCTGAAGGCGGAGTTTGTCCATATCCGTCCAGTAATCGTCGCCCTCGCAGAAAGCGATATACTTTCCGCGGGTTTTGGGGATGAGGATATCGTTCTCAATGTTGACGCCCTTGGAGAACTGGTTCTCATTTTGGTATACCGGATGAATGATATCCGGGTATTTCCGCTCATATTCGCGGATGATATCCGCTGTCGAGTCGGGTGAGGCGTCATCATTGATAACGACCTCAAATAGGAACGGAGCGTTCTGACTAACGAAGCTGTCGAGCGCGCTGCGGATATATTCTGCATGGTTATATGCCATGCAGACAATGGACACCATGCATTCGTTTTCAGTCACAGACACGCCTCCGATACAAAAAATAATTCATAATATTATACAGCGGATGCGGGCTTATTTCAACATAAACATGCTAGGGATACGAAAAACCTCCGAAGCGTATGCTTCGGAGGCGTAATGACGGAATAAATATTATGGATTATGGAAAATGCTTACATGATTTTCGGAAGGGGGAAGCGGTCGGCCTCGCGGCACTCGTCCGCCCATTCGAGGATGGCGTTCAGGGCTACCGTGTGCTCCGACAGGGTCTCCTTCATTTCCTCCTGAGAGGCTTTGAGCTCTGCAACGTCAGTCTTGAGCCCTGCAACGTCAGTCTTGAGCTCTGCAACGTCAGTCTTGAGGCCGGATATATCTGCCTGCATTACCTCAAGCAGCTGTAAGATTCTTTCTTCGTTGGTCACGGTCACGTTCTCGCCTCCGATCTTATCGTAACAAGCATAGCACAAAGAACATCGGATTGCAAGGGCAAACAAGCACAAAAAACTCCCGCCGAAGCGTGCGCTCCGGCGGGATGATACGGTTTACTTTGCAAGCTCTGCCGCGGTTTTGGCTGCGACGGTCGCGTTATTGAGGACGAGCTTGATGTTGCTCTCAAGGCTGTCGCCGCCGGTCAGCTCGACCACGCGGGCGAGAAGGAACGGAGTAGTCTCCTTGCCGTGGACGTGCTGCTCCTTTGCCTCGGCAAGCGCCTGATCGATGGCCTTGTCGATGACGGCCTTATCCATTGCGTACTGCTCGGGGATGGGGTTGGTGACGAGCATGCCGCCCTTGTAGTTGAGCCCGCGCTGGGCGCGGAACATCGCGGCAAGCTCCTCGGGGGAGTCAACGCGGTAGTCGACGCCGAAGCCGCTCTTGCGGGTGTAGAAGGCGGGCAGCTC
>CAKTKV010000014.1 GCA_934572355.1 uncultured Oscillospiraceae bacterium | reverse complement strand
GCGGCAGCTCTCTATAACAAGACCGGCGGCGCAGTTCAGGTCGTCGCGCTCAACACCCGCGGCGTTCTGTACCTCGTTGCGGACAGCAGCCTTGAGATAAACAGCTTTGATGATCTTCGCGGTAAGACCGTATATGTCCCAGTGCAGAATCCCACCTTTATTTTCCAGTACCTCTGCGAGGCAAACGGACTCACGCCCGGTGATGACGTGGTCATCGACAACAGCTATGCCCAGCCCGCCGATCTGAACACCGCCGTCTCCTCCGGTGCGGTGCAGCTCGCCGTTCTCCCGGAGCCTATGGTGACCATCGCCCGCAGCACAAATGACAAGCTGACCGCGGCGCTCGACCTCACCGCCGAGTGGGATAAGGTCGCCCCCGCCGGGGGCCTCGTGCAGGGCTGCGCAGTTGTCAGGCGCGAATTTGCCGAGGCGCACCCCGCGGAGCTCGCGTGCTTCCTCAATGAGTATAAAGCCTCCGTCGAAGCTCTGACCGCCGATGTTCAGGGCAGCGCCGAGAAGATACAGGAGACCGGCATTTTCGCAAAGGCCGCCGTCGCCGCGAAGGCCATTCCCAACTGCAATATCTGCTTCATCGACGGCGCAGATATGCAGAGCGCGCTCGCCGCTTTCTATGAGGTCATGTACTCCGTCGCTCCCGATTCCATCGGCGGCAGCATCCCCGGCGACGATTTCTACTGCGTCCTCGGATGAAGCTTATCCGTTCAAAGCCAGTCAAGACGCTGCTTGCTGTACTGTTCTGGCTCGCGCTCTGGCAGCTGCTCTCCGCAGCTGTCGGCAGCGCGCTGCTGCTCCCGGCTCCCTTGGCGGTCGTCCAACGGCTCTTTGAGCTTATGGGCACGGCGGAGTTCTGGTACACCGTGCTGCTTTCCCTGCTCAGGATAAGCGCCGGTATCGTGTCCGCCCTTGTCCTCGGCGTCATAACCGCCGTGCTGACGAGCCGCTTCGCGCTGCTCGATGCGCTGCTCTCGCCCGTCATCAGCGTCATAAAGACGACGCCCGTCGCTTCCTTTGTGATCCTCGTGCTGATATGGCTGCGGCGCGACTATGTCCCGGTGCTCATTTCGGCGCTGATGGTTTTCCCCGTTGTGTGGAGCAACGTCTCTGCCGGGATAAAGAACACCGAGCGCAGCTTTCTGGAGCTTGCGCGCGTGTATGATTTCTCCTTCATCAAGACCGTGCGGAGCATATATTTCCCGTCGGTGCTGCCGTACTTCCGCTCCGCGTGCTCAAGCGCGCTCGGCTTCGGCTGGAAAGCCGGTATCGCCGCCGAGGTGCTCACCGTGCCTGGCGTCTCGATAGGCCGCATGATCTATGAATCCAAGCTCTATCTCCAGACGACCGATCTTTTCGCCTGGACGCTGTGCGTCATCCTGCTCAGCTTCCTGCTTGAAAAGCTCGTGCTGAGACTGATATCGGGAGGTGGGAAAAATGCTTGAACTCAAAAACGTCTCTCTCAGCTACGGTGACCTCCGCGTCCTGCGCGATGTGTGCCTCCGTCTTGACCCCGGCAAGCGCATCGCCGTTATGGGTCCGTCGGGCTGCGGCAAAACGAGCCTGCTGCGCGTGATCGCTGGGCTGCAAAGCCCGGACTCCGGTACTGTCGAGCGCACGGCACAGCGGCTCTCCTTCGTGTTTCAGGAGCCGCGGCTGCTGCCTTGGCTCACCGCTGCGGAAAATGTCAGGCTCGTTCTGCCCGACACGCATCACGGCACAGATGCCGCCGCTTGGCTCTCGCGCTTTGGCCTGAGCAATGTTGCGGATAAGCTGCCCGCGGAACTCTCCGGCGGTATGCAGCAGCTTGTCTCTCTCTCGAGGGCGCTTGTCTGCGCTCCCGATCTCCTGCTGCTCGACGAGCCGTTCAAGGCTCTGGACGCCGCCGCGAAGCAAAACGCGATAACCGCTGTGTCCGACGGCACAGACGCCGCCATCATCCTTGTGACGCATGACGCCAATGAAGCCGAAGCCCTTGGCTGCCGCGTCATAGACTTCTACGAGCTGAACAAATAAACTGGCAAAACCCCGCTCCGCACTCTGAACTGTGCGAAGCGGGGTTTCAATTTATATTATATTTTCTTCTTCCTCGGCTTTGGCAGTGTAGTCAGCGCCGCGACTAAGGGGAGCAGCTTTCTGACAAGCTCCCGGTTCTCAATGTCGAGGATATACTGCTCCTTCGCACCCTCATATGGGAAGCCGCATTCCGCCCCCGCCATAAGCTCCGACAGCTCCGGCAGCTTCTTTACAAAGACCGTGTTGTCGCACACGGTCAGCACCGGCTTTCCACAGAGATAGACCATGTATTCGCCGAACATTTTCTTTGTGCTTATATCTCCGATGCCCTCAATCTGCTCGCAGACAAAATCAATATATTCTTTCGATGTCGCCATACCGTCCCCTCACTCGGTTATCTCTATACGGTTTCCCTCCGCGTCGAGGACGCAGCTTTCATAGTACCCGTCCCCGGTCACTCGCGGCCCGCTCACGACGGCATAACCGTCCGCCCGCAGCCTTTCGGTGAGTGCGTCGACCTCCCCGCGGCTGCCGACGGAAAACGCCAGATGCGCAAAGCCCGTTCTGAGACTCGGCTTATCCATGTCCTGAAGTCCCGGCGCGGTCATAAGCTCCAGCCGCGCGCCGCCGTCAAAGCTCAGAAAGTATGAGCAGAAGCCGGTATTCTTGTTGCGGTACATTTCCCCGGCGCTTGCGCCGAAATACCGCGTGAAAAACTCCTTCTCCGCTTCAATATCGTTTACATACATCGCCGCGTGTTCAATTCTCATCCTGTTCCTCCATCGTTATATCGTCAAACAAGCTCGGTTCCGTGTACGCCTCGGCCTTGTTATACGCCGCCGTCTCCGGTATAAAGTTCTCTCCGATGCGGTGATCTATCCCGGCCTTGCGCGCCTGACTGCGCTGATACGGCCGCCTGACGTTATACAATTTCCCGTTCTTCACAAAGTGCGCGCCCGTCTGATGAAAGCGGAACGGCACGTTTTTCTCCACGCACTGGCGGCGCAGCCCAAGCACCCAGTCATAGTCGCAGGGTCTCGCGTCAAGTCCGGACTCTCCGCCGACTGAGACCTCCTCAATGTCCCCGTCAAGGTACTTTGAAATATCCAGCCTCTCGATCAGCGGAGCCGCGATGATCGACCGGTGCTTTATCGGCAGCGCGCGGAAAATCGGCAGACGGTAGTCCGCCATGCTCTGGTTCTCCACTGTGCAGCCGATCAGCACATTGTCATAACCCTCGCCCCAGTCCGGCGGCAGGCACTCTTCAAGCCTGTCAATGCGCTTTGTGAAGAAATAAAACCAGCAATCGCGCCGCTCGCGCATCATCTTCCAGCACTCGCCGCGCCACTCGTCTGCGTCCTTCAGCAGGAAATCCGAGGTGAAACAGGTGAACACTATCCGCCCCGGCGGTATCTTATAGCTCCCGTCGCGCTTTCTCTTTACGGGCAGATTGAAGTTCCCCGTCTTGCGGCAGACGCTGGCCGCCTCCGCCGCGCCATACATTTCATCTTGCCTGTAAACATAGCAGTACTTGCAGCCGGGGCTGATCTTTGTGCAGCCATGCCATGGGTTCCAGTCGTCATATATTTCGTTCTCTTTCATCACGCTGCCGCCTCCGTCCCCGTTCTCTTAATTCCACTATAATATAGACCAGTCTAATTTCTGTCAATGGCCGTGCAGTGTATTTAAGATACAATTAAGATACAAACTCATGGATCGATGCATACTTAAATTCTGCTTGAGTTTATTTTAAGGACGGGCTATAATTGTGTAAAAGAACAGTTTTTTGCGCTATGAGCATAAACACAGGTAGGAGGGATATGCGTGAAGAAAACTTTCGTGCGGCTGCTGGTGATCATTCCAGTCATTGCCATTCAAGCGCTGTGGCTGGTGCTGCTGATAAGATGGTTGTCGCCGTACTCGGCGGTGATAAACTTCATCCTGACTATAGTCGGCGCATTTTTCGTACTGTATATCATCACGAAGCGGGACGAGAGCACATATAAGATCCTCTGGCTGCTAATCATCCTGACGATGCCGCTTGCGGGCGCCGCACTGTATCTGCTCTTCGGCAACAGGCGCTCGGCAAGGATATTGCAGGGGCTTCTCAAGCGTGCGGAGCTGCCGCCCGCTGTCGGAAGTCCCGAGGTTCTCAAGGAGCTTGAGGACACCGACGCGCGTATGTCCCAGACAATGGGCTGGCTGCAAAGGAAAACCGGCTGCCCGCTTCTGAAAAACGAAAGCGTTAAATACTACCGGCTCGGCGACGAGCTGTTCCCCGATATGCTCAATGACCTGCGCAGCGCCGAAGAATACATTTTCGTCGAATACTTCATCATTGCAAACGGCGTTATGTGGAACGCTATGGTCGATATAATGTCCGAAAAGGCGCGGCAGGGCGTCGACGTACGCGTCATGTATGATGACCTCGGCAGCATCTCCACCTTCAATGCAAACGACGTGCGCCAGCTCACCGAGCGCGGCATCAAATGCGTCACCTTTAATCCCTTCGTCGTGCTCTCCGGAAACCTCAATTACCGCGATCACAGGAAAATGCTCATTGTAGACGGACGTGTGGCCTATTCCGGCGGGATCAACATTGCCGATGAATATATAAACCAAAAGGAGCGCTTCGGGCACTGGAAGGATATCGGCTTCAGGGTAACGGGCGCGCCCGCCGCGGGCTACGCGAGGATGTTCGCGGGCTTCTGGAACGCCTTCTCTAAGCAGCCCGTCCCGGACGGATATATCTTCATTGACCCTGGCATCCCAGAAAAGGCGGACGGCTATGTTCTCAGCTACTGCGACTCTCCCTTCAACGCAGACTCCACCAGCACCAAGCTCTTCATCGACCTGCTCTCGCAGGCTACGGAATACGCCTGGTTCTGCACACCGTATCTCATGCCGGGGGATGACCTTGTCGACGCGATGATAATGGCCGCGCAGCGCGGTGTTGATGTGCGCATAATGATGCCTGGCATACCCGACAAGAAGCTGATATTCCGTATGTCGCACAGCTTTTATCAGGAGCTGCTGATGGGCGGGGTGAAGATATACGAATACATCCCCGGCTTCCTGCATGCGAAGTCCTGTGTCATCGACGGGAAGATCGCGACAGTCGGCTCCGTGAACCTCGACCACAGAAGCCTGTTCCTGCAATTTGAGAACAATTCCCTGTTTTACCGCTCTTCTATCGCAGACGATGTCAAGAAGGACTTTCTCGCAACGCAGGAGCGCTGCCGGGAGATCGTGCCGTACAACCAGACGCAGTACGCCTTCCGTCTCGCCTTTGACGGCATCCTCCGCATATTCGCTCCCCTTTGCTGAGCTATACTATCATCAGACGACAAAGGCAGAAACGCTAACACGTTTCTGCCTTTTGATATTTCAACGCTTTTTCAGTTCGGTCCAGTCGGGGCCGAGGTTGGCTTCCCCGCCGACGCTGCCGGCAAAGTCGCTCCCGCGCTGGTACACATGGTCGTACTTCACGCTCGCCTCATATGCTTTCCCGTCGTTTGAGGTATAGCTGTTTACGCCGCGCACTGCTTCCGACTGCATTCTCGATATGTTATCCATCGTCGCCGAGCGCTGCTCGTACGCCTGCATAACGATGTCCGACGTGTCCGACAATGTGCGGCTTATGCGCTGCGACGCGTTTATAGCGTTCTGTGTACGCTGCTGCATGCCCTGTATTTTTATCTGGTTCGTCCTTGCGAGCTCTTCCTCCTGAAGCACGGAGAACGCCTCACCATATTCTATAGTCGAGCAGAAGCTTTCGAAGAACTCTACCCAGTTTTCGGGCGCTGCGCCGTCCGGGAGCACAAGAAAAGCATCAAAGCATTTTGCCCATTCTATGCCGCCCAGCGCGCCCTTTACAGCATTGACCGCACCGGAGAGATCAGGCATATTGAACTGCGTTAAATCTGTCTTTTCCCCTCTGCGCATCGCGCCGACGATACCTCCGCGCATGCCAAAGTCCATAAGCTCCTTGAAACCGAGCTTCTTTTTGGGCGTGTCGGAAGCTCCCGACGGCTCAGGCGCATGCTGCGCCTTTCTCGCAATGCCGCAGGCATACAACGCAAGTAACCGTCTGCCGTTCATGGTGAAGGACAGAAGAAACTCTCCTGCCTCTGCCGTGACCTGCGCGTTCATCCGCTGCGCCGCTTCCGCGCAGAAGCGCTCCAGCTTCGGTGCGATAAAGCTCATGTCTGAGTTTGTCCGCGCAAGTCTCACGTCCGCGGCCTGAGGAAGGACTTCCTCGACGCGCTCCGCGGCATAGCGTTCGAGAGACTGATACTCGCGCGAGCGGGTCAGTGACGCAGGGTTCAGGGTCGAATGCTTTGCGCTGGGCATACCCATGAAGCCGGAGAGCACGCCGCTGACCGCGTTTTTGCCGCCGCAGAAATACGCATACGGCAGGTATAGCAGCTGCGCGCCGTTAGGTGACCGGACACTCAGTGACAGGCATACTGGCATATACATCGAAAAACAGCTGTCGTCATGAAAGAAGGAACACTGCCAGCCATCCGGTATATACGCTCTGTACGCTGCTCCGTAATTGCCGTAGTTTATATCCCTGAGTTGGCTCTTCTGTTCAAGAGCATACTCCGTGCCGCAATATTCGCATTTCACTTTGACTGCGCCAATGGGTATATTCACAGGCGCGCCGCAGCACGGGCACTTTGACTGTCTCATCTCCATTTGCTCGCCTCCGCCGAAAGCACAGATAGTTGTATATACATTACACTGACCTCAGTATAACTCAGACGTGCCTATAAGTCAAACCTCCGTTTTCTGCGAATAAACAATAAAAAATGCTTGAATTGTCCGGCACTGTATGATATACTTGTCAAGCTGATTATTATGTACAAAATCGAAAGGGTCGAGATAAATGTCTGCACTTACTATCGTATTCACCGTTCTTCAGGTTCTCTCCGGTCTTGCTGTTACCGCTATCGTTCTGATGCAGAGCGGCAAGAGCGCCGGCCTTTCCGGTGCCATTTCCGGCGGCGCTGAGACTTTCCTTTCCAAGGGCAAGGCCAAGACTCTGGATGCAAAGCTTGCGAAGATGACCAAGTGGTTTGCGCTCGTCTTTGTTATCCTCACTCTGATCCTGAACCTTATCTGAGTGAACAAAGCGCAAACGAAAAGCAGTGGCGGAAAATTCCGCCGCTGCTTTTCGTTTAATCGTAAAATAACAGGAAGTCTGCAAATTGCGGACTTCCTGTTAATTTTTATTCCCATGTTTTCCAGACGTCCGGACAGTAGCCCACGGTGGCCTGCTTCCCGTTTCTGACGATAGGTGTCTTTATAAGGTACGGAACCTCATAGAGCTTATCAAGCTTCGCCTCCGCCGATGCGAGATACTGGAAAAGCGGATAATCCTGATCGGCGGGGTCGGCCATCGCATCCAGCCCCACGGCATTTTTGACGGAGTTCAGCTCTCCCCTGCTCATGCCGTACTTCAGGATATCTACGAACTGGTACTTTATCCTGCGTTCCTTGAAATAACGCTCGGCCTTTTTCGTGTCAAAGCACTTGGCCTTGCCGAATATCTGAATGTTCACCCCGGCTTATACCTCGGCGATGACCGGCAGGATCATGGGGCTGCGGCGGGTGGTCTTGTAAAGATACCCGGTTATATTGCTCTTGACCTTGCCCTTGATACCCGTCCAGTCGGTGATGTGCTGGTTCTCACAGGCTTCGACCGATTCGAGCGCGACGCGCTTGAGCTCCTCCATCATGCTCTCCGCTTCCTTTACGTATATAAAGCCGCGGGTGACGATCTTGGGCTCAGAGACGAGGGTGTGCGTCTCCGTAGAATACGGAAGTACTATCACGACCATGCCGTCCTCGGCAAGTCTGTGGCGGTCACGCAGCACGACGCTGCCTACCTCGCCGACACCGCTGCCATCGACAAGGATCGCACCGGACTGGACGGTCTCTTCACACTTGATGCTCTTTTTCGTTATCTCGATCACCCTGCCATTTTCGGCGACAACAATGTTCTTCGGTGCAACGCCCATGAGCTTTCCAAGCTCCGCGTGCTTGACGAGCATCCTGTGCTCGCCGTGGACGGGGATGAAGAACTTCGGCTTTGTGAGCGCAAGCATCATCTTCTGCTCCTCCTGGCAGGCGTGGCCGGAGACGTGCAGATCGGTGTGCCGGTCGTATATGACCTCCGCGCCCTTGTGGAACAGCTCGTCAATGACGCGGCTTATCATGTTCTCGTTGCCGGGGATAGCGGAGGCAGAGATAATAACGCGGTCGCCCGCGTCGACATTTATCTGCTTATGCTCAGAAAACGCCATGCGGTAGAGCGCGGACATCGTCTCGCCCTGGCTGCCGGTGGATATGATAACGGTCTGATTGCGCGGCAGCTTGTTTATCTTGTCGATATCCACCATGACGTTCTCCGGGATATCCATATATCCGAGAACGGAAGCCACATGCAGAACGTTTTCCATGCTGCGCCCGGTTATGCCGACCTTGCGGTTATACTTCGCCGCGACGTTTATGATCTGCTGCAAACGGTGTACGTTCGAAGCAAAGGTCGTAATGATTATGCGCTTGTCGCAGCCCATGAAGAGCTTATCAAAGCTCTCGCCGACCTTGCGCTCAGACGCGGAATGCCCCGGCTGCTCGACGTTTGTAGAGTCGCTCAGCAGCGCGAGCACGCCCTCGTTACCAAGCTGGCCAAGACGGGCGATGTCTATCATGCTGCCGGCAATGGGCGTGACGTCTATCTTGAAGTCACCGGTATGGATAACCGTGCCGATAGGCGTCGTGATGGCCAGCGCGACCGAATCGGGGATACTGTGGTTCACATGGATGAATTCAACGGTAAAGCAGCCGAGACGGAAGACCGAGCCATCCTTCTTGGTAAATATCTGGGTGTTATAGAGCTGGTCGTGCTCTTCGAGCTTCAGCTCGACCAGCGCCGCCGTAAGGGGCGTAGTGTATATGGGAATGTCCAGATCGCGCAGCAGGTAGGAAACGCCGCCTATGTGATCCTCATGGCCGTGTGTGAGGATCAGCCCGCGTATCTTCTCGGCGTTGGCTTTAAGGTAGGTGATATCCGGCAGGACAATGTCAATACCGTACATGTCCTCATCCGGGAAACCCATACCGGCATCAACGATGATTATATCGCCGCCGCATTCATAGGCCGTCATATTCTTGCCTATTTCGCCCAGACCGCCGAGCGGGATTATTTTCAGTTTTGAAATCATATTATCTCCAATCTATCAAATAAAATCGTATGTACCGTGCCTCCGATTATTGGTGCTCTACTCAAGAGTATAACCTGCGCCTCGAATAAATAATCACATTTCCGTGCGCCCTTCAATGGCGCGGTTAAGTGTCGCGTCGTCCGCAAACTCAAGGTTCGACCCGACAGGGATACCGTAGGCAAGCCGCGTCACCTTAACATTAAAGGGCTTGAGCAGGCGCGAAAGATACATCGCCGTCGCCTCTCCCTCCGTGTCCGGGTTCGTCGCCATGATGACCTCCTGAATGTCGTTCTCCGCCACTCTGACCAGAAGCTCCTTTATCCTTATATCGTCAGGGCCGACATGACTCATCGGGGAAAGAACGCCGTGCAGGACATGGTATGTGCCGTTATACTCCCGCCCACGCTCTATACTGAGCACGTCGCGCGGCTCGGACACTACACACACGGTGCTCTTGTCGCGCGTGTCGCTTGCGCATATCTGGCATATCTCTCCCTCGGTGAGGTTCTGGCACACCTTGCAGCAGTGGACGCTCTTCTTTGCCGAAATGATAGCGTCCGCAAAGGACTGTGCCTCATCATCCGGCAGGCTGAGGACATGGAAAGCGAGACGCTGCGCGCTCTTTCTGCCGATCCCGGGCAGGGATGCGAATTTATCTACAAGGTTTTCAAGTGAAGCGGGAAAAAAGGACATGGCTTGCTCCTCAGTTTATCTTACTTGTTCTGATGCGCTCAATTGCTTCGGCGCGATCCGCACTGCCGAACACAGCGCTCCCGGCTACCAGCACGTTCGCCCCGGCTTCGATGGCGAGCGCCGCGGTCGCCCCGTCGATGCCTCCGTCCACCTCAAGCTCACAGTCGGGCGAGAGCGTGTCGATAAGCTCACGCACGCGGCTGATCTTCGGCAGCTGCTCATGCATGAAGTGCTGCCCGCCGAAGCCCGGCTCCACCGTCATGACAAGGATAATGTCGACCATCGGCAGGAACGGCAGAACCGCCTCTGCCGGGGTGTTTGGTTTAATGACAACACCCGCCTTTTTGCCAAGCCCTCTGGCGATATCTATTGCCTTGAGGATATTTTCCTGACTGTCGGCCTCGACATGGAAGGTCACCATATCCGCCCCGGCCTTGCAGAACTGCTCGGCATAGCGAACCGGACGATCTATCATAAGGTGAACATCAATGAACATATCCGTCGCCCGGCGCAGTGATTTCAGCACAGGTATGCCGATGGAAATATTCGGCACGAACAGTCCGTCCATCACATCAAAATGCAGATAGTCGGCGCCCGCGGCCGCTACCTCTCCGGCCTCCTGACCGAGTTTCGCAAAATCAGCAGACAGTATTGACGGTGCGACTTTTATCATCTTGATTCTCCTTTGCTCGGAATGCATGCCATGCGCGGCACGCAGATACTGATTTATTATACTACAGGTCTGCGCTAATTTGCAATACTCTTGACTGCTGCGGCAATTAGATATAAAATACAAAAATGTAAGCCAAACGATGGGAGAGTTTTGAGTGGCGCGTAAAGATAAGAAGGAAAAAGCGGTCAAGGCCATATACGGCTTCACGGTCGCTTGGATAATCGCGGCGGCCTTTCTGCCGCTGTACAGGATATGGGGTCTGCTGCTGGCGGCTGCTGTCTCCGGCTTTGTCGCGTACCTTCTTGGTAGAAGCTCCGCGCAGAAGGAAAACGAAGCAGGACGGGAACAAGCGGCTAAGTCTGCCGCTGTGACTGAGCACACCGAAAAGAAGAGCTACGGCCCGGAGATCGACCCGATAGTCGAGGAGGGCAACCGCGCGCTCAGCGAAATGGGCAGACTGTACATGTCCATCAAGGATGCCGAGGTGCGCAAGAAAATAAACGAGCTCATGCGCATCACGGATAAGATCACGCAGGACGCAATTGCCGATCCCTCGGATATCCCGCAGATCAAGAAGTTTATGAACTATTATCTGCCGACGACGATAAAGCTTCTCAACGCCTACGACAGAATGAGCGCGCAGGGCATCGAGGGTGAGAACCTCGACAAGAGCATGAAGAACATAAACGAAATGCTTGACGCTGCCATTGAAGCATTCAAGAAGCGGCTCGACTCTCTGTTTGAGGATCAGGCGCTCGATATTGAAACCGATATAAAAGTCATGAATACCATGTTGGCCAGAGAAGGGCTTTCCGGTAACAAGGACTTTGAGATAACAACAGAAAGGACACAAACAACATGAGTGAAGAAAAGAGCTTCATCCCCGCCCTTACCCTTGAGCCGAACGCCGCGCAGACCGAAGCCGCCGTTGAGGAGGCTCCTGTTGAGGAGAAAAAGGAAGAACAGACGCCCGTCGAGAAGCTTGACATCAGCAGCCTTTCCCCCGCTGAGCAGGCCGCGGTGCGTGATTTTTCAGAGAAGATAGACATCAAGAACACCGATCAGGTCATGAACTACGGCAGCGCCGCGCAGAAGAACATCTCCGAGTTCTCCGACGCCGCTCTCAGCAGCGTCAAGACCAAGGACCTCGGTGAGTGCGGCGATATGCTCAGTGAGCTTGTTGTCGAGCTCAAGGGGCTGAACTTTGACGAAGAGGAAAAAAAGGGCTTCTTCGGTCTGTTCAAGAAGGCTTCCCAGACTATCGCCGAGAAGAAGGCGCAGTTCGACAAGGCTGAGGTCAATGTCGACAAGATAGTCGAAGAGCTTGAAAAGCATGAGATCACGCTGATGAAGGACATCAGCATGATGGATAAGATGTACGAAAAGAACGAGGAGTACATGAAGGAGCTTACCATGTACATTCTCGCCGGTAAGCTCAAGATAGAGCACCTGCGCAATGTCGAGCTGCCTGAGTATGTCGCAAAGGCCAAGGAGACCGGACTTCCCGAGGACGCACAGGCCGCGAACGATTTCGCTAACCTCATAGGCCGCTTCGAGAAAAAGATACACGACCTTGAACTGACGCGCACTATCTCCGTGCAGATGGCTCCGCAGATCCGCATGGTGCAGAATAACGACAGCCTGATGGCCGAGAAGATCCGCTCCTCTATCGTCAACACCATCCCCCTCTGGAAGAACCAGATGGTGCTGGCTCTGTCGCTGTACCACTCCGAGCAGGCTATGCAGGCTCAGCGCAATGTGACCGACGTGACGAATGAGCTGCTCATGAAGAACGCAAAGACCCTGCATCAGGGCAGCGTGAACGTTGCGAAGGAGTCCGAGCGCGGCATCGTCGATATGGAGACGCTCAAGCAGACCAACCTTGAGCTTATCGCTACGCTCGATGAGGTACGTCAGATCCAGGACGACGGCCGTGTCCGCCGCGCCCAGGCTGAGGAGGAGCTTGCGCGCATCGAGGGTGAGCTCAAGGATAAGCTGCTCGAAATGAAGGGCTGATAAGCCGCGCTTCCGTAAGGAGGAATATATGGATTTTTTCAAGAAGCCCGCTGTTGCGGTTGTCCTGTCGCTTATAGTTATCTTCGCGTCCACGCTGATTTCTGTCAGCGCGAAGCTCAACAATAAATGCGACAAGGTAACCGACGGCTTTTACAGCGGCGTAAGATACAAAGGCGAGGATCACGACGCGATTGCCGAGGAGATCAGTTCGCTCTGCGCAGTCACGGATGAGATCGTGCCTATCGCTTCAAATTACGGGATAGACACCGCCGCGCTCTCTGACAGCAGCCAGCGTCTCCGCGCGCTCGTCTCCTCCGGGAGCCGAGATATCGGCAGCGTGTATCAGACATATTCTGAGTTCATAACTGCGCTCAAGGACGTTGAGGCGCAGCTTCACGCAACGGGTCTGAGCAGCCGCCACGAAGAGGCGATGAGTGAATACTCGGATGAGATCGCCGACTGTGTCGACGATATAAACACCGCCTGCTATAACGACAGTGTGCGCGAGTTCCTGCGCAAATACGATAAGTTTCCAACCCGTAATTGGGCTGATTTTCTCGGGGTCAGTTTCCCCGAATACTTTTCCTGAATAAACAGAGGTAGAAAAATGTCAATCGAAAAAGGCCGCGCATATTTCAGAGCTCTCGGACTGGAGGACAGAGTTCAGGAATTCACCGTTTCCTCCGCAACCGTTGAGCTTGCGGCTCAGGCTCTGGGCGTCGAGGGCGCCCGCATCGCAAAGACGCTGTCCTTCAAAACCGATGACGGCTGCATGCTTGTCCTCGCAGCCGGCGACGCGAGGGTAGACAACCACAAGTTCAAGGAGTATTTCCACTTCAAGGCGAAGATGCTCTCGGCAGACGAGGTGCTTGAGCTGGTCGGCCACCCGGTCGGCGGCGTGTGCCCCTTCGGCATAAACGAAGGCATCCCCGTGTATCTCGACGAAAGTCTCAAGCGCTTCGAGACGGTGTTCCCCGCCGTCGGCAGCGCGAGCAGCGCCATTGAACTGAACCTCGATGAGCTCTACAGATACTCTAACGCCACAGCATGGATAGATGTCTGCAAGCTCCCGGAGACGTAAGCAGCGCGAGACAGTATTCATCGAGGCGTGAGCGGTATACCGCTCACGCCTCGATGTTATTTTTGTTAAGCTCTGCCGCAGCTATTGACGCAGAGCCGTTATTTCCGACAGTGGACATGCGGCACGGAGGGATTCAAGGAACTGTTCAAGAATGGGGTTTAGGCTGTCACGCCGCCATGCGGCGATGATCTCCTCATATTCGCCCTCGCCGACCATCGGGACAAAGCTGAGGTTATCCGCGTTATAGAGCTTATCGGTAAAATACCCGGGCAGGATGGAAATGCCCTCCTCGGCGGCGACCATTATAAGGACACTCTCAGCGTCGCTCGAACGGCAGAGGATGTTCGGCTTATACCCGGCCTCCTTATAAAGCTGCATGAAGAAAGCGTCGCCGTAGGAGTCGTTCGCGGAGTCAGGAGACATATAGATGATGGTCTCCCCGCGCAGCTCGCTGCGGCGGAGCTGGCAGCGGTTCGCGAGCGGGTGCGAGGAATAGAGTGCGGCTACAAGCCCGGCCTTTTCCACAGTCATATATTCGATGCCGTCAAGGTTCTTGAGGTTCGTGCTGTCCCATGTGAAGATGAGGTCATAGTCCTTTTGCTGAAGCCCTGCGGCGAGGGCATCTGTCGAGCAGCGGCTGAAGCTTATCAGCACGTTGCTGTTGCGGCGGCGGAAATGCCGTGTGAGGACGGAGAGGTTGCTGCGCTCATAGCCGCGCACATAGCCGATGCGCAGCATACCGGTGAGGCCGGTGGAGGCGTCATGCACACGGTCGGCAGCAATGCTCATGCGCTCAAGGATCGCCTTGGCTTCGGTGAGGAATATCTTACCCGCCGGGGTGAGCGCGACGGGGCGGGTGCTGCGGTCAAAGAGCGCGCAGCCGAGCGTGTCCTCAAGCTGGCGTATCTGCTGGGTGATGGCGGTCTGGGTGATATAAAACTGCTCCGCGGCCTTTGTGAAGCTGCGGCTCTCGGCGGCGGCGACAAAGTATCTGAGCTGGTTGCGGTTCATGCGGGCACTCCATAACATAAGTTTTACTTATTTTATCATGCTGAAACAGCTCTTGTAAAGGGGAAATGTAAGGGATAAAATAAGCGCATCTTTTGGAAATGGGTGGATGAAATGAAGAGAGAATCATTTGGCTCAAGGCTCGGCTTCCTGCTGGTCAGTGCGGGCTGCGCGATAGGCATAGGAAACGTCTGGCGATTCCCGTACATAACAGGCGAGAACGGCGGCGGGTACTTCGTACTGTTCTACCTGATATGCCTGCTGGTGATGGGCGTACCGGTGCTGACGATGGAGCTTGCCGTCGGCCGCGCGAGCCGCAAGAGCGCGATACACGCCTACAGCGCGCTTGAAAAGCCGGGGCAGAAATGGCATATCCACGGCTGGTTCTGCATGCTCGGCTGCTATATGCTGATGATGTATTACACGACCGTCACAGGCTGGATGGCAAGCT
>CAKTKV010000013.1 GCA_934572355.1 uncultured Oscillospiraceae bacterium | reverse complement strand
ATCTGGTACTGGTCGCACAGGCGCTCTATCTTGTTGATGTCGTCAAAGCCCTTGGGGTTTGCGGGATCGCAGAAGAAGAGCACAAGGTCGATCTCATTGAAGGATATGCGCGCGCCGATCTGCTGCGCGCCGCCCTGATCCGCGTGGAGGTAAAGCGTTATCGGAAGGCCGGTCGCCTCCGAGACAAGCTTGCCCGTGACATGGGTCGCGCAAAGCGAGTGCTCCGCCAAAATGCCGCAGTAGGCAATGCAGAACTGCACCATAAGCTCTTTCTTTCTGTCATGCGCCATCAATGCAATATTCATACTCTTCTCCGTTTCCTTATATACAAAATACCTTATTTGTTCGTCCAGCTAATTATATACACAAATTCCCGAAACTTCAATAGCTTTATTTAAGAAGCGTCATTTCCGTTTCGGAGGTGTCGCTGTAGCCCATTATCGTAATATAGGCGTCCATGATGTGGCGCGCAATGAACTGCACGTCAGCACCGGCGCCGCCGCGCTCAACGACGACGAATATCGCGACCTCGGGATCCTTATACGGGGCATAGCACATGAAGATACCGTCGTTCTGGATGCCTTCGCCCTTCTGTGCGGTACCGGTCTTACCGGCGACGCGCCACGGGCAGTCGACCCAGACGTTGACGTTCTTCTCGTTTATATAGTCGTTAAGCACCTGCCACATGCCTTCATGCACTGCCGCCCAGTTATACTCAGCAGAATCAACGGTGCTCATGACGGTAGGCTCGCGGTCATAAAGCTTTTCGCTGTAATCGTAGTTTCTGATGGATTTAAGAATGGACGCGGAATAGCGCGTGCCGGAGTTTGCAACGGTCGCGCAGTATTCGGCCATCTGTATCGGAGTGAAAACGCTGTCGGACTGGCCGATGGCGGCCTGTAGGGTATCGCCTATTCGCCACTCGGTACCGGCATAGTCCATATGGTTTGCCTGGTTGGACATGTTGCCCTTGGCTTCGACAAGCTCAATGCCAGAGTATTCACCGAGGCCGAAGCTCGCAGCGAACCTGCCGAGGTCGTCGACACCGAGGAAGTTGCCCACGGAGTAGAAGTAGTAGTTGCACGAGTCGCGGATAGCGGTCGTGACGTTCTCCTCCGGGTGGGTCAGGTGATCCTTCGTCGAGTTCCAGATCCAGCACTCAGGCGCGTAGCCTTCGGCCGCGTACCTTGTGTAGACGCCCTCGCACTTTATTTTGTCCTCGGTGTTTACTATGCCCATTGTGAGCGCGGCTATTGCCGTGCAGGGTTTGAAGGTCGAGCCGGGGGCGTAGGTACCCATCAGCGGGCGGTTAAACAGAGGGGAGTTATCCGCTTCGAGCAGATCCTGATAATCCTCAAGTATCGTCGCGACGTTGTAGGTCGGCCAGCTCGCCATCGCAAGCGGCTCGCCGGTCTTGACGTTCACGACCACAGCGGCAGCACCGGTGATCTCGTCCTTGAGGTCGACGTTATAGTCGCCTCGCGCCGTGCCCTCGGCGCGCTTCTGGGCGATGTTCTGCTTGAGTATGGACACGCCGTTTGCAAGGATACGCTCGGTCTGCTCCTGCAGGACGCTGTCGATCGTCAGATACACGTGGTTGCCGGGCTCTGGCTCTTCCTCGTATACCGTCGCGAGCACCGTACCGGCGGAGTTTTTCGTCTCGATTACCTTGCCGTCCTTGCCGTGGAGGTAGTTTTCAAAGGCGTATTCGACGCCGTCCTTACCGACCATGGCGTCGGTCGAGTAGTTCAGCAGAGAGTATTTCTCATACTCCTCCTGCGTCATAAGGCCGGTGTAGCCGAGGATGTGCGCGGCGTACTCCGTGCCATACTTACGGCTGTATGCGCGCTCGACCTCGATGCCGACGAGCTTGTTCTCCATGATCGACGAGATGAGCTTCATGCTCGCGTCCTCGACGAAGATATAGTCGGCGGTGTTGACGGCATATCGGACGTTTATCGAGTAACGCACACCGGCGATGATGCGCATCTCCTCAGCGGAGTAGCTGTTGTCGATATTATATCTTGTGCGCATATAGCTCATGAGCTCAACCGCCGTGGAGTTCGGGTCTATCTCCTGACGGACATAGTACGCATCAAGCATCGTGCGCTGGATCGCCGTCATGTCCGGGTCGTATTCAAACGGCGGGGTCATGGTTATGGGCAGGTCGTCGGTATATTCGTCGCCGTAGCCCTGAACCATGTGCACAAGCTCAAGGATGACCGAGTTCGGGTCGTCGTTTGCGAAGAGTTTATCCGTGTCTATCTTCAGGTTATAGGTCTCCTCATTGCTGACGAGGGTACGGCCGTAGCGGTCATAGATATTGCCGCGCGCGGCGGTAACTGTACGCTCAGTATTCGTAAGCTCGCTGCTGCGGTTGTAGTTTGCCTCGCCCTCTATGATCTGGAGCTTATAAAGCGCCACCAGATATACCGTGAGGAGCAGCAGGATAAGGATAATAAGCCCCGCAACTCTGCCCGGTTTTACAAGTCTGTTATGCATTGCAAGTCCTTTCCCTTACTTGATCCACTTTGCCGGCGGGAAATACGCCGCCGCCGAAAACGGCAGCGACCAGAGCGTCTGGACAATGACCGTCGAGAGCATCGCCCCGCTCCATGTGTCGCCCGCCAAGGTCTTGAGCATCTGGAGTGCCGCCGTGATGAACAGCGCCGCAAGCGTGATACCCATAAAGGCAAAGAAGCGCCGGTTTATAAAGAACTGGGACACGAACGCCGCCGCGAACGACAGCGCGGGCAAAACCAGCGCGAAGAAAATCGTATGCTCCACAAAGGACATATCCGCGAATATGCCCATGATGAGCGAAAACAGAGGGCCGAGCGTCGCGCCCTCGAACATGCCGACCGCCACAGCGACCGCCGGCAGCACCATCGGGCACGAGCCGAACAGCCTGAAATGGCTGAGGATCATGTTCTGCGCCATCAGCGTCAGGAGCATGAACAGCGCGTATCTCAGCACGCGGTGTATATTTATCTTTTCAAAAAGATCCTTCAACTCTTATTCCACCACTTCAAAGCTCTTGATAATGAACACCTGCACAAGCGAGTCCAGATCGCACTGCGGCTCAACTATGCCGTATTCTATCTGTCCGCCGGCCTCGGTCTGTACAGCTGTGAGCGTGCCGATCACAAGCCCGGAGGGGAACGCGCCGCCGGAGCCCGAGGTCAGGACATCGTCCCCGACGAATATCTGCGCGCCGTCGGCAAGGAAGGTGAGCTTAGCGGTCTTGTTCTTCATGAATGAGTATTCACCGACGACCATGCCGGAGCTGCCCGCCGTGCCGACGAACGCGCCGACGCTCATGTCAACGTCGATAAGCGTGCTGACCGTCGCCCAGTTTGTGCCAAGCTCGGTGATCTGTCCGACGACCGCGCCGTACTCGGTTATGACAGGGTCGCCTATCTCGATGCCGCTGTTCTCACCCTTGCTTATCGTGAAGGAGGACGACCAGTTCGACGACGACCAGAGCACGACCTTGGCCGATTCCATCTCATAATCCGTGTGCTTCTCGCGCAGCTCAAGGAGCTTGCGCAGGCGTGTGTTCTCCTCGGAGGCGGCGATGCCGTCACGCGCGGACTTCTGCGCATCCGCAAGCTGGGAGCGGAGCGATTCGTTCTCCGCCATGAGCGAGTCATAATCGTACAGGTAGCCGTACAGGCTGTCGAACCAGTTGACGGCGGAGCTCAGAACCTTCTGCATAGGCGCCTTCACGATGCCCGACACGTTCTGCATAAAGCTTATCTTGCCGCCGCGCGCCGCGGCGCCGAGCGCGATTATCAGCACGACCGCGCCGACGATGATGCCGACACGTATTCCGTTTTTCTTCAGGTATTCTTTCAAAGAAGTCCAACTCCCTGCCTGTTGAGCATTTTACCGAGCCTGCACAGCGGCAGACCCATGACGTTGAAAAAGTCGCCCTCTATGCCCTCAACGAAGAGCGCGGCCTTGCCCTGCGCGCCGTAAGCGCCGGCCTTGTCCATCGGCTCCCCGGTGGCTATGTACGCCGCTATCTCCCGCTCTGAAAGCTCGCGGAAGCGGACACGGCTCATTTCATATTCAAGCGTCTCCTGCCCGTCCTTTATGACGCACACGCCGGTATACACCTCGTGCGTCTCGCCGGAGAGCTCACGGAGCATTTCGGCGGCCTGCTGCTCTGAGTGCGGCTTTCCGAACACCTTGCCGTGGTGCCAGACGATAGTGTCCGCGGCGATCAAAACGTCTCCCGCCGCGCAGTGCCCGGCGACCTCGCGCCCCTTGTGCGCTGCGAGCGCCATCACGAGCTCACCCGGGGTGAGTCCCGCGGGCGCGACCTCCTCCCCCTTTGCGGGGATGATCTTCATGTCCTTTACGCCCAGCATCTCCAGAAGCTCCTTGCGCCTCGGAGAGCCGGATGCGAGAATAATGCTCATTTTCTTTTTCCTCTGGTATCTAAAAGTTTTCGCTGTGCTGAAAATTCACCTCTGCCTCGCAGAGTTTTTTCGCCTCGCAAGGCGAAAAAATAATTCATATACATTTTTGCCGGGGGCATGTACCTCGGCAAAAATACTTCTCGCGAAGTGAGTGTCGAGCCTGCGAGGCGCGAACGGAGTGCAAGCTTTCTCAACAAAGTCCTTGGACTTTGTTGATTAGTCTACGCCTCTGTAATACAGTCCTCTGGTGAGTACATTCGGCTTATAATCCGACAGACCCATATAACCCTTTGCGACCTCGACGCACTCTCTCATGCCCTCGGTCGTGAACATCATGCGCAGCCCCCATGCGCCCGCGGCGTAGACGTCCTCCGCCTTATCCGCAAGGTAGAGCTTATGCGCATTATAGATAACGTTGCGGCAGCCGAACTCCTTCACTACCGGGAACACCGAACCCATGCGGTCGGCCATCTGCCCCGGGGTCTGGCAGTTGCAGCGCCCCGCGCTGTGGCGGATGATGCACTGGTCGGACACCATGAGCGGGATGCGGCCGTATATGATAAGCTCTGTATCGAGCGGCTTTATCATGTCCCTGATCTGTGACAGGCGCAGCTCGAACGACGCTGTGGCGGAAATGAAGCCCGCCTGACGGATGACTTCCATTGAAAGGGAGTTGAAGGTGTTGAGTCCGAAGTCCCCGCGCAGCTTCATCCCGGCCTTCTTCGCGAGCATCGCGTGGCCGAGGTTCCCGACAAGCGCTTCATTCACGCCCTGATCGAACATGCGGCTGAGCATATCGTACACCGCGGCGGCCTCGTTGTCGGCAATGACGCGCGGCAGCACCGCGACGGGTATGGTCCCCTGCTCGGTAAAAGGACGGAGCAGGTCTAACTTTTCCGTCATGAGCGTGAGGGGAACATATAAGTACTTGGGTTTGAGCGCGGCAAGCTCCGGTGAGAGCTGCTCCTCCGTCAGCACCTGGAATATCATCGCGGGGTCGCCTGTCGGCAGCTTGCCCTTCGGCTTCTCCGGCAGCTTCCCGACGCGGCGGCGCGGCGGCTTTGCGCGCTGCTCCGACAGCTCCGACACGAGCCTGCGGCGCAGGTCGTTTATCTCCGACGCCGGCAGGTACAGCCCGGGATCGGCCTGCGCCCGGTTCTCGACGCAGTTATAAGGTGTGCCGCCGGTCTTGAACATCTGCTCGGTGATATACGTGGCAGTGAGCCCCTGCCCGCGCGCCTTCTCGGGCACGCCGCCCATAGCCGCGGCGCGGTTGCCGTCATCGTCAAAGGCGATGGCCTTGACCGGCATCCCCTTTTCGGCCACGGTATAGAAATGCACGGGGACGCGGCGCAGCTCGCCCTCGGAATAGCCCTTGCGGGCGAGGGTGAAGAGCTTTTCAGTGTCCTTATCCGGTTCCTCGCGGCGGCCGAACATGTCCTTTTTATCGCCGTTGAAGTAGCCCTGGGTGAAGCCCTGACGGGAGAAGGCCTTTTCAAGCGTCTCCATCTCTTCGGCCGAGGGCTGGCGCTGCTCCTTGAGCGCCTTGGAATATATCTTCGTGACTATCGCGGTGTATTCCGGGCGCTTCATCCTGCCCTCTATCTTAAGGCAGGCGACGCCCGCGTCCTCCAGCTCGCGCAGCCTGTCGACAAGGCAGTTATCCTTGAGGGACATGGGATAATCGTCCATGCGCCCGCCGAGGCTGTACTGCATACGGCAGGGCTGGGCGCACATGCCGCGGTTGCCGCTGCGGCGGCCAATGAGCGCTGACATGTAGCACTGGCCGGACTGGCAGAAGCAGAGCGCGCCATGGACGAAGACCTCAGTCTCGATAGACGCATGCTGCGTGATGAACTTTATCTGCTCAAAGCTCAGCTCGCGCGCGAGCACGGCGCGCGTCATGCCCATCTCCGCCGCGGCCTCGACCCCGGCGAGGTTATGGATGCTCATCTGTGTGCTGGCATGCAGCGGGATATCCGGCAGCGCCTGACGTATCGCATAGGCAAGGCCGAGATCCTGAATGATGATCCCGTCCGCGCCGAGCTCGGACGCAAGGCGCGCACTCTCCACGGCCTGCGTGATCTCGCGGTCATTGACCAAAGTATTGAGCGTGACATATACCTTGCAGCCGCGGATGCGGCAATAGCGCATCGAGCGTTCGAACTCCTCATCCGTGAAGTTCTTCGCGCCGCGGCGGGCATTGAAGTTGCCAAGCCCCATATATATAGCGTCCGCACCGTTCTGCACGGCGGCGATAACGGCCTCCGGCGAACCCGCGGGTGAAAGAAGCTCTATCATTCTCTGCGCTCCTCTTATGATTCTGACGTATCTCAATATAACCGCATTAAGATACATGGTAATTATAGCACACAGCCCCCTATTGCGACAAGATAATTTTAATGTTATAATATGGCCGCACCGTAAATTATTTTCTAAGAGGACTTCAGACTATGCAGCAGAGCGCACCGGAAAATCTCATATCTCAGGCGTCGGCGGACAGGCTCATCGCCGCGCACGATGGGGACGTTGCCCTGCTGTACATATACCTGCAGCGCACGGGCGGCAACCTTGAGGGCGCGGCGCGCGAGCTTTGCCGCACGATGGGCGAAATTGAAGCCGCGCATGAAAAGCTCCTGCGCATGGGGCTCATCGGCACAGCTCCCCTCTCTTCTCCTGCCGCGCCCGCGGAGCCGCCGCGTGAGGAGCGTCAGCAGGAAACAAAGCTCCCGCCCGCGGAGGAGCTTCCCGAGTACCGCGCGGAGGACATCGTCCGCCGCAGCAAGGAGGACGACGCCTTCGCCGCGATAATCGCCGAGGCGCAGAAGGTGCTTGGGCACGTGCTCAGCAGCTCCGACCTCAAGCGGCTCTTCGGCATATACGATTACCTCGCCCTGCCGCCCGAGGTCGTGCTCGAGCTGCTCAATTACTGCGTCTCCATCTCCTGTTCGCCGAGCGGCGAGGGACGGCGTCCCTCGATGCGCTTTATCGAAAAGGAAGCCTACGCATGGGTACATATGGAGATATTCACGCTCGAGCAGGCGGAGGAATATATACAGAAAAGCCAGCTGCGCCGCGGCGATATAGGCAAGATAAGCGAAGCCCTCGGCATCCGCGGGCGCGCGCTTACCCCGTCGGAGCAGCGCTTCATAAACTCATGGCTCGACATGGGCTTTTCGCTTGACGCGATAGAGCTGGCCTACGACCGCACCGTCACAAACACGGGTGCCCTCAAGTGGGGCTATATGAACAAAATTCTCCAGACTTGGCACGAGAAGAAGCTGCACACCGTGGCAGAGATCAAAGCAAACGACCCGCGCCGCAAGCCCGCATCGGCGGCAAAGCCCGCTGCGAAGCAGGACAAGCCCATCGACCTTGACCGGCTGCGCGCGGCGCTCGACAAAATGTAAAGGCAGGTAAACGCACATGCGCTATGACGGGAAGCTTCTGGCCAAGGCCAGAGCGGAGCTTGAAAACATAAAGCAGCGCAACCTCTCCGAGCAGCAGCGCCGGAGGGACGAGGTCTATCGCCGCTGCCCGGAGATACAGCGCATCGACGGCGAGATGCGCGCGCAGATGACAGAGCTTGTCCGCCTCACGATAGCGCGCGATCCCGCGCTCAAGCGTAAGACCGCCGCGCTGCGGGATGAGAACCTCACGCTCCAGATGTGCCGCGCCGAGCTTCTGAACGAACTTGGGCATGAGCCTGAATACCTCGACGTGATCTACTCCTGCCCCAAGTGCCGGGACACCGGCATTTACGAAGGCGGCGTCTGCTCCTGCCTTGAGCGTCTCTATAACCGTGAGCTTACAAAAGAACTCGGCACGCTTATGCAGAACGGTGACGAGAGCTTTGAAAAGTTCGACCTGCGTCTCTACCCGGAGTCCTTTGACCCCACTGTGCAGGCCGCGCCGCGCGAGGTCATGACGCTGGTGTTCGAGCGCTGCCGCAAGTACGCCGAGAGCTTTCCAAATGTCTCCTCGAACCTGCTGTTCCAAGGCGGCACGGGTTTGGGAAAGACCTACCTCTCAGCCTGCATCGCCCGCGTCGTCGCAGAAAAAGGCTTCTCGGTCTGCTATGACAGCGCGTCCGCCGCGCTCGAGAGCTATGAGCGCGCGAAGTTCGGGCGCGATACCGAGGACGGCGAGGCCGCCGCGCTGCGTGTGCGGCGCATGGAGAGCTGCGACCTGATGATCCTTGACGATCTCGGCACGGAGATGATAACCCCCATGTCGCTCAGCGCGCTTTATACCCTTATAAACACCCGCCTTGTGAACGGGCGGAAAATGATAATCAGTACAAACTGCTCAGAGGAGGAGCTGGCAAAAAAATACACGCCGCAGATATGCTCACGCATAGCGGGCGAGTTCATCGCGCTCCCCTTCGTCGGGCAGGACATAAGAAAACTGAAGAGAGGGATATAGTCAATGCAGCACGAGATCACCGAACGCATCCCGTTGCTCGACGGCAGCGGGAACCTCACTCAGCCCGGCTACGCAAAGAAGCTCCTCCCCGTCTATCGCCGCGCCGATATAAAGGCAGGCAAGCTCCGCATCAAGGAATGGGATTACTATCTCATCAACAACGGCCGCTTTGCCCTCGCCCTCACCGTGGACGACAACGGCTACATGGGGCTCGACTCCATCTCCCTGCTGGACTTTGAAAATGGCTGGGAGATCACCAACAGTCCCATGAGCTTCATGCCGCTCGGCAAGCTCCGTATGCCCGAGACCTCCGCCGAGGGCGATGTTTCGCACGGCGGAAAAAAGCACCTCATCAGCTTTAAGCACGCCGGTTCCGGCCGCCGTGTGCTCGACGCGCGCATGGATAACTTCGGCCCCGGCGGGGCGATAACGGCGCATGTCGAGCTCTTCGACGAGCCTGAGGACAGCATGGTCATCTGTACACCCTTCGATAAGCCCGGCCATTTCTACTATAACCAGAAGATAAACTGTATGCGCGCCGAGGGCGAGGTCAGCTATAACGGCGTGAAGTACGTCTTTGACCCGTCGGAGAGCTTCGCCGTGCTCGACTGGGGGCGCGGAGTGTGGACGTATCACAACACATGGTACTGGGGTTCGGCCTCCTATCATATCGACGGCGTGCCCTTCGGCTGGAACATCGGCTACGGCTTCGGAGACTGCTCTGCCGCGAGCGAAAACATGCTCTTCTATAACGGCAGGGCGCACAAGCTCAGTCAGGTGAAGTTCAATATCCCCGGAAATGAAAAGGACTTCATGTCCCCGTGGACCTTTACCTCCGACGACGGGCGCTTTGAAATGGATTTTGTCCCGGTGCTCGACCGCGCCGCCTGTACGGACGTCAAGCTCATCAAGTCCGACCAGCATCAGGTTTTCGGCCGCTTCACCGGCAAAGCTGTGCTGGACGACGGAACGGTGATAGAGGTGCGCGACTTCCCCGGCTTTGCCGAAAAAGTCGAGAACAAATGGTGATATAAAGCAAACAGTAAGAGCTGCGTGGAGTTCCACGCAGCTCTTGTTTATGCTTATTGTTCTTTCTTTGTGCGGCGCTTGAGCCCAAGCGCCGTCAGGCTGAGTGCCCCGGTAAGAGAAGTGCACATGAGAAGGCTCCACAGGCCGAGGGCGCTGTCGTCCCCCGTTCTCGGCGTCTTTCCGCCGCCTGTTGCGGGGATGTACTCGCTCTCCTCATAGCCGCACAGTTCGCAGGTATGCGTCCTTATGCCGCGCTGACTGTAGGTCGGGCTCTTGGTAACGACCCATTCGCCGAAGCTGTGCCCCTCGGCAGAAACCGCGACCATGCCGCAGCACGACCATTTCTGCTCATGGGTGCTGGCAGTCGCCGTCCACTCCGCCTTACCGGAATGGTTATCGGGGTTCTTTTCGCCGTACTCGAAGGTCTCAGTCCCGATCGCTCCGCAATCCGCGCAGGACTTATAGTATACCGCCTTCGCCGTGCAGCTTGCCGCGGTCTTGAGGTACTTCGCGTCCGTGTTCTCTGCCGTGTAGCTGTGCGATTCTGGCTCGCCGTACTCGAAGGTCTCAGTCCCGGCTGCTCCGCAGGCTGCGCAGGACTTATAGTATACCGCCTTCGCCGTACAGGTCGCTGCGGTCTTGAGGTACTTCGCGTCGGTGTTCTCCGCCGTGAAGCTGTGAGGTGCAAGCTCGCCGTACTCCTTGCCGCAGAACGTGCAGACCGCTTTCTTCGTGCAGGTGGCCGTGCCGCCGGTGTGCTCAGTCAGCCTCTTGCTACAAATATCGCACAGGTGGTCGTTATTATTGTCGGCACAGGTGCTGAGCTGTTTTCCGCAGACGTCGCACTTATGGTCGTTATTACTGTCCGCGCAGGTGCTGAGAAGATGGTAGCAAGCATCGCATCTGTGATCCTTATCATTGTCCGCATGGAGCACCTTGCTGTCCACACCTTTGCACCGGAAGCATTCATGCCAATGATGAGTGCTGTCGCTATGCCACTCAGTGCCATAGGTATGGTCGCCCAGGTCGCCGTACTCGGCGCCGCATTTTGCGCAGACTGCCTTCTTCGTGCAGGTGGCCGTGCCGCCGGAGCAGTTCTCGGTCTTGATGTGGCTCTTATCGTGGGAGCATACGCCGGTGTGCGTACCGTTGCCGTTCGACGTCCATGTGTAGTCATGGCCGAAGGCAGTCCCCTTCACGGTAAAGGTTCGGCTCGTGTCGAGCAGGCCGCAGCCTGAGCAGGACCAGAAGTAAACCGCGTCGTTCTCGCAGTCCGCGGGAGTCTTCAGCGCTGCATCCGTCTGCTTTGGTGTAGCCAAATGGTTGTAATCCCGCTTCCAGTGCGCATATATGGTGTGGTCGGTCATCTGCTCAACCTCGGAGTAATATGAGATCCTGTCGCCGTCAGTCTCGGCGGTGTACCAGCCGTCGAAGGTATAGCCGTGGCGCGTTGGCGTCGGAAGATCTCTATATATAGACCCATACATACGATCCACGGGGCTTTCTCCCTCCGACAGCACACCGCCGCACGGGTCAAGCGTTACCTTGACAGTATTGGGGATCAATTTACCGTGCAGGTATTGAATGTATACACCCTTCGGTATTTCGTCAGCATTTTCTATCTTTTCCGAAAATACGTAGCTGTCATAATCACGCTTCAAGTACCAGCCGTCCAGACTGTATCCGTCTGCACTATTGGTTTTGAACCTGCCGCTATCCTGCAAAGCCTTGAAGATCTCGCTAATATCCCTGAGCTTATAGTCCGCCAGCGAGCCGCGGTCAACATAGTCTACCAACAGCGCGCCGAGACCATCTACAGAAAATTCCACCTCTCCCGTACTGTTGAATATACGGTAGTAGATTCTGATATAGTCTTCCGTCTTCTCAAGCTTGACCTTGACTGACGCCTTTATCTCCTGCTCGGGCTGCTTGACAGTCTCATTGAGATCGAGCGTACCGGTGACAGTCTGCTCCGCAATGGAATACGGATCGTAGCTCTTTTCATCCCACGTTACGCTAACGTCAGAGTATACCTTGCCGTCCTCGGTCTCAAAGCTGACGCCTGCGGGCAGACCGAGCGCGTCAAATGCCGTGCATATATATTTCCCGGTAATGTCATCACACGCGGAAGTAATGCTCCTTACCGTGCGCCTGACTGCCGTCACTGTTATCGTGCCCCTGACGGGCGCATAGCTGCGGTCATCAGGCGTGAACACAACAGCGACGTCATATTGCCCCTCGCCGGTAAACGATATCTGAGCGCCGGGCTCTAAGGTGAATGTACCGCTTACCGCGGTATCGCCGATCTTGGCCTCCCCGCCGATAAGCTCTCCGGTTTCTCCCGAGCTTGCATCCGTACCGAGCTTGAAGACATCGCCGACAAATATCTGATTGGCATCAAGCCTGAAGCTGCCCTTTGTCCACTGTATTGAGGGAGCCGTCGCGATCTCGGGAGCCCCCCGGCTGTCCTGGAGCTTCACCTTGATGCGGACTCTGCTTGCCGGTTCGCCGGGCTGTTCAACGCGATCCTGCAAAGCGGATATTTTAAGCGTGCCTGTAACGGTCTGCTCAAAGGGCAGATTACTGTTATATGTGCTCTCATCCCAAACCACACTGTCAAGGCAGTCCTGATCCACCTCGGTGCCGTCATGCCCCGCGGCGAAGCTGATCTTATCCGGAAGCCCAAGCTCGGTAAACTCCGTGCCGACAGTCTTATCGGTGATGTCCGAAACACTGCCTATCCTGACGACTTCGAGCTTGCGGACATTCACGGTCATCGTGCATGTTGCGGTCGTATATCTCTCCAAGTCATTGGGCGTGAACCTGACCGTGCAGGCGAGCTCCCCGGCTTTAAGATCGGCGTTCGTCCATTCGCTATTTTTAACGAGCATGAACGCGCCTTCGATCGCCTTGCCGTCCACCTCCGCCTTGCCGCCGATGAGCGTCACGTTTTTCAGATCGTCATAAGTATTATCGATATATAGCGTCTCTTTTACCGTCGGCGGGGTGAGCACGGGCTGTCTCCGGCAGCAGCTTTTACCGTCCGCGCTGTGCGTGCAGCCGTCCACGGTGCAATAGCCCTCGGCGGCCTTTGCATGTACGCAAGCGCCGCACCAGTCGCACAGGCCGTCGCCGTCGCTGTCCGTCCCGTGCGTTTCCCAGTGCGCGTAGAATGTCTGCTCAGCTATACCGCTGGGTACGGTGTCGGTCGCCTCGATTTTTGTGCCGCCATCTTTCTCCGTGTACCAGCCGGCAAGCTCATAGCCGTCATTGCTTGGGGCAGGAAGCGCGCCGTATGCCCAGCCCCATGGCACTTTTCTCTGCTTGTCAGCTATCGGCAGGCCGACGCCGTTGCCGTCAAACTGAACCGTGCAGAAGTTATGTACCGTGATCTTGACCGGGGCTGTGCGTCCCACATAATAGTTGGTGGTCTCCTCCGTCGTGGCATAGATCCAGAACTCGCCCGCTTTGGTGGCTTTCGAAAACCGAAATAGCTCTTCGTTGCTGCTGTCGTCCCCGAGACCGACGTGCGTCGGGTCTGATGCGCAGCGATATGTGACCTCCGCATTCTCCATCACGCCGTCAACAGAAAATGCATCCAGCAGGAAATCTCCTACCAGTAAATCGGTCTTTGCCGCTTTGAGCGTGAGGCGAGGAACAGCCCTGTAGATGTCCCCGGTTATCGTGAAGATGTCCACAGACGTACCGTTTTGGAACTTATACTGCTTTGCCGCATCCTCCGTGAGCGTCACGGTGACGGTGACAGTTCTATTCCCGATATCCGGCAAGTCATAGACGGCCGTGATCGTGCAGTTTGCGTCCTCACCCTCGTCAGTGAGCGTGACGCGGTTCGTGCCGTCAGTATAGTAAATTTGGTTCAGCGTGCCCTCGGCGGTGCCGTCGTAAGCCTTGCTGATGCCGATGTACCCTATCTGCTTGATCTCTATGCGCATGTCCCTCTTCGGGCAGCAATCGTCCGGGTGCCCGCATCCGTCCACGGCGCAGCAGCCATCGGCGTCCTTTTCGTGCAGGCACTCTCCGCCGCCGTTTGAGTCAAAGGTCAGTATGTATGAGCTTGACGCTGGCGCCGCCTCTGCGGTGAGGGGGACGGTCGCGCGCCCGGGAAAGTCTGCGGCCTCCGGGGTATCGACCTCGTCCGCGTTATCAACGTCGTCCGCGTCACCGGCATCCTCCGTATCATCCACGGCGTTCACGACTATGACCTCTTCCGCGCAGTCACACGCCTGTGCGCCATCGGTGCCGCAGACGGGGCAGTCATGGTTTACGGCTCCATCCGCGCATGCTTCGGTGCAGACACACACGGGCGCTTCTTCCGCGTCCTCCTCGGCAAAGGCCGATACCGGGAAAAGCGTCAGCATCATGCAGATAAGTAGCAGAATACTGAGCAGTCGTCTCTTCATAGTCGTTTTCCTTTCGATGTCCTCGGGGCAGTGTCTCGCCTTGGTGTATATACCAGTATTGTAGCATACCGGGGCTAAAACAGCAACTGGATTTTAGCACAAAAATATCCGCGGCTCATAGCGAACCGCGGATATGATCTCCTTATTCTATTGCGTATTTTTCCTTCAGTTCGGGGCGGATATCGTCAAAGCTTCTGACCGGCGCGGGAACAGCGGCGTGTTCGCCGATGTGCTTCTCCATCCACACCATGTCATACCAGCGGCCGAACTTATATGCGCAGCCCGTGAATCTGCCGACGAACCTGTAGCCAAGGTGCTCATGGAACTGCTCGCTGTTGAGCGTCAGGTATTCGTCCGGCACCGTCGGGTGCGCGATGCAGGCGTTGACGTTCGTGATGTTCTGCAGCTTCAGCGCCCCTTCAAGCGCGGTGTACAGGAGCTTGCCGAGGCCGAGATGCTTTGCGTCGGTGCGGATATATATGCTTGTCTCCACAGCCCATGCGTAGGCGGCGCGTGTCTTGAACGCGGATGCGTAGACGTAGCCCATTATCTCCCCGCCACGCTCTGCAACAAGGTAGGGATACCTGCTGAGCGTATGCTCGATGCGCTCTCGGAACTCCTCTATCGACGGGACTTCATATTCAAAGGTGATGGCCGTGTTTTCCACGTAGGGCGCATAGATCGCCAGCAGCTTCTCCGCGTCCTCGCCTCCTGCAATTCTCACATGGCAGCTTTCCATGCCGCATACCTCTTTTCATCTGATGGCAGCAGCAATATTAGCACAGTGAGCCCGCGTTTTCAAGCGGTTTCGACGGCATATCGCGTGAATTTTCAGACATTTAGTCAAGATTGTACTTGTAATAACGCCGGATTGATAGTATAATACAAAAAGCTTAAAAAATTAAAAGCAAAGGCTGGATCAGATATGAGTACATACAAGCGCCGCTTCGGCGACAGGAAGGAAGGCCGGCTTCTCCGTTCCCTTCCCGCGTTCTCCAAGTTCATCCCATATATCATGCCCACGCGCAACGACGCATCCAACCAGTATGAGGAGAGCTTCGAGGTCTCCGATGTTGACCGCCGTCTGCGTCAGCTACGTGTTCAGGGCTATAAGGGCATCGGCATTCTGCACTTTATCATCGCGGCATATATCCGCGGCGTGTCCATGCTCCCCGGCATCAACCGCTTTGTCGTCGGCCGCCGCATCTACGCAAGGGATGATATCTCTGTCGTCATGACCGTCAAGCGCAGCCTCTCCGTTGAAGCTACGGAGACGACCATCAAGGTCCACTTTGAACCGACTGACACAATCTTCGACGTCTACCGCAAGATGAATGAGAAAATCGACGAGATCAAGGCTTCCGACGAAAACAACAACACCGAGGCAGTTGCCGAGACCTTCTGCCGCGCGCCGCGCTTCCTGCTCCGCTTTGCGCTGGCGATCGTCCGCATGCTGGACTATTTTGGCTGGCTTCCCGAGAGCCTGACCGAGGCAAGCCCCTTCCACGGCTCGATGATAATCACCGACCTTGGCTCGCTGCGCATAGGACCCATTTTCCACCATATATATAACTTCGGTACGCTCCCGGTGTTCATCGCCTTCGGCGCGAAGCGGCACTCCTATGAGCTTGACCGCCACGGCAACATGGTCGACCGCAAGTATGTAGACTGCAAGTTCGTCATGGACGAGCGCACGGTCGACGGGCATTATTACGCCCAGTTCCTTCAGGCAATCCGCTATCTGTTCCAGCACCCTGAGGTCGTCGAAGCTCCCCCCTCCAGAGTCATCGACGATATTTATTGATAAGATTCCTGTAAAAAATCCCGGACTTTAAGAGCGTTGACATAGGAAAACAAGCAGAAACCCAGTAAAATCAACGCTTTTAAGGGCAGAGGGCAAACAGGTTA
>CAKTKV010000012.1 GCA_934572355.1 uncultured Oscillospiraceae bacterium | reverse complement strand
TGAGTCCCGCAAACCCTGCGGCTGCGGAAAAAGCGGCATGCCTTCATCTGCCACAGGCAGCGGCATACCGCTTTTCCTCTCTCAGTCACCTACGGTGACAGCTCTCCCATAGGGAGAGCCAAGGTCGTTACACAGCATGCTGGCACAAGAAATGGAGCGTATCGCTACCGATACGCTCCATAAGCTTTTACAACCATCCATCAAAACAGGAGGTGCCTTTGTTTTACGTCGTCTCAAGCCAATCGTCATTCGATGGCGTGGACGAGGGCAGCGGCGGGAGCGTAGGCTCGGGTTCAGGCTCCTCCTCGGGTTCTTCCGCTGGTTCCTCCTCAGGCTCCTCATAGTAGTCCTCCTCGGTGTACTCCTCCTCGTAGTCCTCCGCCGGGGCGCTGCCGCCGCCCATGCTGAAGTAGCCCACACCGTTGAGCACTCCCGTGCAGCAGACGCTGCCGTTATAAAGATACACAAGGTCGAGCATCCCCTCGGTGACGGGCGTGGAATAGGGATTGATGCACTCGTTCACCATTGCGAGCCAGTCATAGAGGTCGAGGAAGGTATAGCTCAGGTTCTGCACGGTCATGGGCGTGTTCGGCGCGGTGTAGAAATTGATATCCTCGCTTGAGCACATCACCAGTTGGCGCGCGAAATACGCCATGTTCGCCGCCGTGAGGTTCGTGTCCATGCTCCCGGCAAGGATGCTTATCACCTTTGAAGCGTTCGGTATGCTTCCCTGACTGAGAAACTGCTCCGCCGCTGCCTTGAGGAAATCATGCTGCACGTTTATCCTGTCAAGGTCGCCGTTCATATAGCCGTAGCGGAAGCGCACGAGCCCCATCGCCTGCTCTCCGTCAAGCAGCTGATAGCCCGGCTCAAGGTCGATGACCGGGCCGCCGTCGTAATACAGCCGCTCCGGTACGTCGTACCATATCCCGCCCATCGCGTCGACCGCCTCTATAAAGGCGCTCAGGTCAAGCACTGCGTAGCAGTCCACGTCGAAGCCCGTCAGCTTGCGCACATGGCGGCGCAGCGCCTCGATGCCGTCGCTGCCGTTATTGCGTGCGCCCCAATAGACGCTGTTTATTTTCCTCACGGGCGTGTCAACATTGATGAGCGTGTCGCGCGGGATGCTCACGGCGTTCAGGCTGTGGCGCACGGTGTCGAGCTTTGCGACCATGATCGTGTCGGTATTGCCGGTACCGTCGTCATTACCGACGAGGAGGATCGTGTACACCCCGTCTTGGCGGCTCGTGTTGAAGGCCGTGCCGCGCTCCATCCCGCTGCCCGAGGGCGACGGACTCTGCGCCGAACCCGACTGCGGCGCGCTCGTCTGCTCATCGGGCGTGTGCAGCGTGCCGCCTAGCTTCTCTGGTTCTGCCGCCGTCGCCGGGGGCTTCTCCCAAAGCATATATACGCTAACCGCGGTGATCGCCAGTACCGCCGCCGCACCGAGCACAGTTAAAACTATCCTGACGGCTCTGCGTTTTTTATCCATGTTCTCGCCTTTCCGACCTGTCTGTGCGGTCTGCGCCGCCGGTGAGAACCGTGCGGCGCGTTATTGTCATAGGGAATTGTTTCCGTTACCGGCAGGTTTTATAACTTTTCTGCATAAAAATGCAACAAAGTTTTTGCGGCATGGACTATAGGCAATAGTGCAAAAGAACAAAAGAAAAATTCATTGCGAAAAAGGTATTGACTTCAGTGACTAAAAGTGCTAAAGTCTGCACCATCAAACAGGGAGGCAAAGTCATGATAAAGTTCGTCTTTGCAGTTGCATATGGCTTTTACTATTACTTTTTTATGTCAAGTAATAGAAGTTTGTGCTGCAATTAGAACGGAATTCATGATTTGAATCTTGATTCGATCATTCAAAGCTGCACGGACTTCTGTCTGTGCAGCTTTTTTGTTTCCCCGTTAAATTTCCAAAAGGAGATATGGCAAAATGAAAAAACTTATTTCTCTCATCTGTGTGCTTGCAATGGTGCTCGCACTCGCAGCCTGCGGCAGCTCCGCTCCCGCAGCAGCAACCGAAGCTCCCGCCGCTTCCACCGAGGCCCCGGCCGAGGACGTTTCCGCCGACAAGACCTTCGTCGTCGGCATCTGCCAGCTCGTCCAGCACCCCGCACTCGACGCCGCGACTCAGGGCTTCAAGGACGCTCTGACCGACGCCCTTGGCGACAAGGTCACCTTCCAGGAGCAGAACGCTTCCGGTGACTCCGCCACCTGCTCGCTGATCTGCAACCAGTTCGTGAGCGATGAGGTCGATCTCATCATGGCTAACGCCACCGCATCTATACAGGCGGCTGCCTCCGCAACGAACACAATCCCCATCCTCGGCACCTCCATCACCGACTACGGCGTGGCTCTCGGCGTTGACAACTGGACCGGCGTTTCCGGCACCAACATCTCCGGTACCTCCGACCTCGCTCCGCTCGACGGTCAGGCCGCAATGATCCAGGAGCTCTTCCCCGACGCTAAGACCATCGGTCTGCTCTACTGCTCCGGTGAGCCCAACTCCATCTTCCAGGCCGACAGCATGGAAGCCCTCCTCACCGACATGGGCTACAGCGTTGAGCGCTACACCTTCGCAGACTCCAACGATGTTTCCTCCGTCACCGCAAACGCCTGCTCCAATTCCGACGTCCTCTACATCCCGACCGATAACACCGCTGCCTCCTGCACCGAAGCCATCAACAACGTCGCTCTGAGCGCAGGCATCCCCATCGTTGCCGGTGAAGAAGGCCTTGCCTCCGGCTGCGGCGTGGCTACCCTCTCCATCTCCTACTACGACCTCGGCCGTGCGACCGGCGAGATGGCAGCTGAGATCCTCACCGAGGGCGCAGACGTCTCCACCATGGAAGTCCGTTTCGCTCCCGCATTCACCAAGGAGTACAACGCAGATATCTGCGAAGCTCTCAACATCACCGTTCCCGATGACTACGTTGCAATTGCAAAATAATTAAGGAAGTGTAATCATGACGATCAGCGCCTACATTGCATCACTCAGCCTGCTGAAGCTGGCAAAAAACCTTCCCGGCGGCATTGCTCAGGGACTTATATGGGGTCTTATGGCACTCGGAGTGCTCATCACCTTCCGTCTGCTCGATGTTGCCGACCTGACAGTCGACGGCTCCTTTACCCTCGGCGCCGCCGTGACGGTAATGCTCATTATCGCGGGCTGGCCTGCGTGGTTGGCAATGCTCGTGGCCGTTATCGCCGGTATACTCGCGGGGCTCTGCACGGGTCTGCTGCATGTCAAGCTCGGCATCCCCGTCATCCTTGCCGGTATCCTGACGCAGTTCTCGCTCTACTCCATAAACCTGCGCATCATGGGCATGGCCGCAAATAAGGCGCTGAGCGTCGACAAGTATAACCTCATCCTCTCCTCGCGCAACATCACCTCATCTATCCTCACGAGCCTCGTGATCGCCTTCGTGCTGGTGTGCGTGTTCTACTGGTACTTCGGCACCGAGCAGGGCTCCGCCCTGCGTGCGACCGGCTCGAACCCCGCGATGAGCCGCGCCCTCGGTATCGATATCGGCGCGATGAAGATCCTCGGCCTTGCGATATCCAACGGCGTCGTGGCGCTCTCCGGCGGGCTTATGAGCCAGTATCAGGGCTTCGCCGATATCAACATGGGGCGCGGCGCGATCGTCATCGGCCTTGCAGCCGTCATCATCGGCGAGGTGCTCGGCAAGGCGATACTCGGCAAGCACCTCAACTTCTTCGGCACGATGTCCTTCGTCGTCATCGGCGGCGTCGTGTACTACCTCGTGGTCGTGCTGGTGCTGTGGCTCAGGCTCAACTCCAATGACCTCAAGCTCATCACCGCAGTGATCGTCGCGCTCTTCCTCGCAGTACCGTACCTGCGCGAACAGCGCAAGACATCTTTCAAGCGTCTGCGCGCAAAGGAGGACAGCCATGCTTAAGCTCGATAACATTTACAAGACCTTCAATAAGGGCACGATAAATGAAAAGAAAGCCCTCGCGGGGCTCTCCCTCCACCTCGAACCAGGCGACTTCGTCACCGTCATCGGCGGCAACGGAGCCGGCAAGTCCACGATGCTCAACGCCGTCGCCGGTGTATGGCCGGTCGACAGCGGGCGCATCATCCTTGATGGGGTGGACGTCACTGCACTGCCGGAGCATAAGCGCGCCAGGTATATAGGCCGCGTGTTCCAAGACCCGATGATGGGCACCGCGCCGAACATGCAGATTGAAGAGAACATGGCGCTCGCCCTGCGCCGCGGCGAAAAGCGCGGACTGCGCTGGGCCGTGACCAACGCCGAGCGCGGGCAGTTCCGCGAGCAGCTCAGCACCCTCGGCCTCGGTCTTGAGGACAGAATGACCGCAAAGGTCGGCCTGCTCTCCGGCGGCCAGCGTCAGGCACTGACGCTGCTGATGTCCTCGCTCAAGAAGCCGAAGCTCCTGCTGCTCGATGAGCACACCGCAGCTCTCGACCCCGCGACTGCGGCAAAGGTGTTGGAAATTTCCGACAAGATAGTTGAAGAGAACCAGCTGACCACCATGATGATCACCCACAACATGAAAGACGCGATCCGCCACGGCAACCGCCTTATCATGATGAATCAGGGCAAGATCATCCTCGATATACGCGGCGAGGAAAAGCAGCACCTCTCAAAGCACGAGCTTATAGAGATGTTCGCACAGATAGCCAGCAGCCCGCTTGAAAGCGACGAGGTACTGCTGAGCAGATAAATAAACGATTTCTGATTTTTCTCCATAAAATCACCCCTGCCGAACAGCTGTTCGGCAGGGGTGATCCTTTTGTTTTATGTTTTGAAGCGTTACCACGTATACCCGGCGGGCGCGTCCTTGCCCATAGTGTCTCTGACGAAGGCCATGTTTGCCTCCGTTTCATCGGCGACGATATAATAGTCATAAGCGCGCCACTGTTCGTCCAGCTCCATGAGATCGTCATCCGTGCAGACGCGCGTGGTCGTCGGCTGGAGCAGGTATGTGACCATCACGCGCAGTGTGGTCTCGTCACTGTCCCCGGAGAACACAATGTACCCAAGCCCAGAGGGGATACCGTTTTCCTCAATGAGCGCGTCGACACTGTTTCGCATTTCAAGGTCTCTGAAATCGCGGCTGCTCTGGCGTTCGAGATATGTATAATTCGGATCCACGGTGATGATGCACAGGGCGCAGCACAGAAGTGCAGCTCCCTTCAGCCACGGTGCAGCCTTACCGTCAAGCGCGGTTACGCAGAGGATGAAGAAGTACCCGCCGCAGAAAATGAGCGCGGAGGCATAGTAGCGCTCGAAGGCCGCGAGCCCCCGTGCCTCACTCAGGCTCATTGAGAAGAAATACATGCCCAGCAGACCAAGCACCCACGCAAGCCACACTCCCGCTCCGGCAAACACGAAGCCGCGGAGCTGCCGCCATTTGCCGCTTTTGCATATTATGAACACAATAGCGGCGACGTACAGGATGAGCCATGGCAGTCTTCCACGGCTCACCACGGCGTTTAGGAGGGACCTCGTTATATTGAGCAGATCATCCGCCGTTTTCTCGGCAAAGCTACTCTGGAAGCTCTCGGCAGACATTGCGTGGTACGAGGCAAGTCCCTCGGAGAAGGCGGTCTTTACATGCCATGCCCATAGTCTGTTTATGCCTAAAAGGCAAAGCCCCATCGCGGCAGTAAGACCGAATCTTGCTCTTTCTATGCATAAGCAGAGGAAGAAAATGATAATAACCGCCGAAAACAGATAGCCGCTGTTTTTCACCATCGGCAAAAAGCAGACGGTAACGATGATCGGTATCGCCTTGGAAGAGAGCTTATCCCGGTAGTATACGCACATTGCTGTCCCCGCCAAGCCAATCATGGGTATCAGGGTGTCCACAAGGAGGTCGGCAAGGTCAGTATTCGCACACAGCAGGGAAAGCCCGACAAGCGCCGCCAATATCCACGCAGCCCATTTCTCCGCCCTGCCCTCAAAGTCCGTGAAGCAGAACAGAGTCGCCGCGCAGGAGGCGAGGTACACCGCCTGTATATAGCTCCAGAACCATTCCGCCTGTATGCCGACGATACGCACGAAATAATAGATGAGCAGCGAGCTGCCCGTTGGGTAGGCCGGGAAGTAGACCAGCGGCTCGTTTGCGGGGAGCGCGCCGCGCTGGATTATCATTTTCAGGATAGCACCCCAGTGACTGTAATTATCGATATGCGTAAGCTTCGAGCCGTACAGCAGGACGAAGAAAAAGCCGCAGCACAGCAGCAGAAAAACCACGCCCGGTCTCAAAAAGTCTTTCAGCGCCTCGCGGCGGACGATTGAATATACCGCCAGCGCAAGGCCGAGCGCAAAGAGCGTGTATGCGGCAGGGGCAAGGATATCAAGCACCCCGGCTATCAGCATCAAAAGCCCCAAGGCCGTGAAGCTTGTGAACACCGCAAACTCCGCACGCAGCGCGAACAGCTTCTCCGCACGCCTGAAATAGCCGTAGCACGAGATAGCCGCCAGCGCAAGCATAGCAAGCTGAATAATGCTTTCCTTCATTCCTGTCCTCCTGCCGAAAATATTTGAGTTTATTATACTCTGCACCGCGGTTTTTTACAATAATGTATTGCTTTCCTACAGAATTAGAGCCGCCCTTTTGGGCGGCTCTAACAGGTTTTGTTATTAAATTGCGTCACACTATGCGGCGGGCTTCGTAGCCGCGGCTCGCGTAGTAGCCCTCAAGCTCCGTCACGACAACGCCGGTCGCGGAGTTCTGTGCATGGACGAACTTATTGTCGCCAATGTAGATACCGACGTGGCCGATATAGCTGCTACCGGAATAGAAGCAGAGGATATCGCCGGGCTGAAGGTCGCTCACGGAAACGCCGTTGTTGGCCTGATCGCAGGCGACACGGTTGAGCGTGTAGCCGAACTGACCGTAAACATAGTAGACAAGGCCGGAGCAGTCAAAGCCGGTGCTCGGCGAAGCGCCGCCCCAACTGTAATTGTAGCCGACGAACTGCAGCGCGTAGTCCGCGATCTGCCGTCCAAGCTCGCTGCTGTCACCGGAGTTGATGATCTCCGAATAATTGAGGCTGCCCTGCTTTACATAGCTTGAATATATGTAGCCGTACTCGCCGTTATAATACACGGCGGTCCACTCGCCCTCGGTGCCGACGATGGTGACCTTGTTTCCGTAGAAGAGCTCATGCAGTATCCCGGAGCTCATCGACGCGCCGCTGCGCATTCGCACATTGTTGGCGCTCACATAGCCCTCAGAACCGGTAGACTCATCGGGAACGCTGGGCTGCTGCGGCTCCTCGGGCTGCACTGCGCCGTCGTTCGGGTCGAGCTCAGGCGCGCTGTCACTGTCAGAACTGCTGCCGCTGTCAGTGCGTGCAACATACTGCGAGTAGACAAAGCCCTCGCGCCCATCGATCACGCATTTTGTCCAGTCGCCGGAGACTCCGGTGATGGTAAGCTGCGTGCCCCAGTTGTAGGAATCAATGATGGAATAGCTGCTTGAGGGGCCGGTGCGGAAACGGACAAAGTCGCCGCAGATATAGCCTTGCGCCTGATCCGCGACTACATCGGGAGTGGGCTCGGGTGTCGGCTCCGGCGTAGGCTCAGGAGTCACAGTGGGCTGCTCGGGGTACACGGGCAGTTCGGGCTCAGTATAGCCGCTGTTGTCGTCATCGCCGAACGGAAGCCCGTTCTCGGGGCCGTTGCCGTAATCCACATCGGGCAAGGGACTGTAGCTGCCCTCGGAGCTGACATAGTCAGAGTACACGTACCCGGACTGACCGTCGATAATACACGCCGTCCAACCGCCGGAAGTACCGGTGACGGTCACCCGCTTGCCGCGGTTATACTCGCCGAGGATCGACGTGTCTGAACCGGGGCCGGAGCGGAAGCGGACATACATCGCATTGATGTACGCATTGCCCTCACCGCTGGGGGTGGTGACGCCGCTGTAATCCTCTTCGGTTATGCTCAGATACGAGGAGGACATAAAACCGCTGCCGCCGTTATAATCCACCGCGTACCATGAGCCGTTGGATCTGTCGCTGACATTGACCGTCGCCCCTCTCGGCAGGGAATCTATCACACGATAGTTCGTGCCGGGGCCGGAGCGCAGGTTGACGCCGTTGCCGGTGACGACGGCGCTCTCGGCATAGGCCGGAACACTCATCATCGAGGCTATAAGCGCAGCCGCGACGGAGATCCTCAAAGCTTTTTTGCGCATAAGAACCAGATCCTTTTTTTATTTTATCTGGAGGAAAGGGCCCTTTCCAGCCAAACGGCTGCGACGTCTATCGCGTTGTAAAGGCCGTCCTTCTCGGACTTCTTCACAACGCGATCCCGTGATTTGATGCTCGCGTCCGTAAGCTGAAGCTGGATAGATACCTTGGTGGCAACGTCAAGGTCGCCTACCTTCTTGGTATCCAAGACCTGCAGCATGATGATATACTTATCAGCAAAGCTGCCGTAATAAATAATATTGTCCTTCCGTTGGAGGGGATGTCCCTTGTACTCCAATGTCTTAGCCAATATAAGCACCTCCAGTAATGTAATCGAATTGTAACTCAAATTAATAAATTTGTCAACGTAAAATAATGGTAAATCGCGAAATTGCTCGAAAACCGTACCTTTTTTGCGGGCAGCTGGGGGCTTACCAGCTCATTCTGCCGCCCCCGCCGCCGAGAAAGTCGTTATCGGAATACGGGTCATTGACCGTGCCGGAGTTAGAATTTCCGTTTGAATTCCCGTTGGTGATATAGTTGTCACGGCTCGAGCTCGTTCCGCTGCCGCCGTCGCTGTAGTTATCCTCGCTGTCGGCATTGTCGAGGAAGTCATCGTCGGTAAGGCTGCTGTCGTCAAAGCCGAATATGCCGGTGTTCTCGCCGAGGTAGGGATAGGTGAAGGCCTCCCAAGGCAGCCCGTCATGCACGGGGGTCATGACCTTTTTCCAGAGCTGCGCCGCGGGGTTGCCGCTGGCGTGGATGCGCTCGGGCATGTCATAGCCCGTCCAGACCGCCGCGACATAGTACGGCGTGCAGCCGACGAACCATCGATCCTGATAGTTGCTGGAGCTGCCGGTCTTGCCGGCGACGGGCATCGTCCAGAGCGCGGCCTCGCCGCCAGTGCCGTTCTCAACGCCGTTCTGCATCATGTAGGTCATGGTGTAGGCAGTATTCGGCTTGAAGGCCTGAATGGTGCTCGGCGCGTTGTCAATGACGATGTTGCCGTCCTTATCAGTGACAAGTGAGTAGGTGCGGCTATAGGTGAAGATACCGTCATTCACAAACGGGCAGTAGGCCTGAGCCATCTCGCGCACAGTAAGGCCGTAGGTCAGCTCGCCCAGCGCCATAGGCGCATAGTCGCAGTCCTCCGGCACAAGGCTCGTCACGCCGAGGCGCGTAGTCAGATAGTCATAAGAGGTCTGCGGCCCCATAGGGAGCTTGTCGACTATCTGCGCGGCAACGGTGTTGAGCGAGTATTGCAGTGCCGTGTATATGGTTATGAGGCCATAGTTAGTGTAGCTGTCGTTATTCGGGTACCAGCTCGTGCCCTTGAGGGTGATGTTCGGCGAGTCGTCCACGAGCGTATCGGGCGTTATGAGCCCGAGGTCGACCGCCGGGCCGTAGGACGCGATCGGCTTTATCGAGGAGCCGGGGGAGCGGTAGGTCCCGGTGGCGCGGTTGAGGCCGAGGTTTATCGTCTTCTCGCCGACGCCGCCGCAGAGCGCAAGCACCTTGCCCTCAAACGGATCCATTATGACTATCGCGCTTTGCAGCTGCTGGTCGCTGTAAGCCGTCTGCGGTATTGCCGACAAATCGCTGTAGACCGCGTCGACGCTGGCCTGAATGTCCGCGTCAAGGCAGCTGTATATCTGGTAGCCGCCGTTATAGAGCAGCGTGCGCGCGGTTTCCTCGCTGATGCCCTTCTGCTTCATGAGATCCTGCGTGACATCGTCAATGACCGTCTCGGTGTAGTAGGACATTATCTCCTGCGTGTAGCCCTCGTCGGGGGTGTGGGTAAACACAAGCTCCTCATCCACAGCCTGACGGTACTGGGTATAGTCAATATAGCCCTGCTCGTACATCTCGCGCAGGATCGTCTCCTGACGCTCCTTGTTGTTCTGCCGGTTATAGAAGGGGTCGTAGTATGTCGGCAGGTTCGTGATGCCGACGATCGAGGCGCACTCGGCAAGCGAGAGCTCTGACACGTCCTTGCCGAAATAAGTCTGTGCCGCGGTCTGTACACCGAAGCAGCCCTCGCCGAAGTATACAGCGTTGAGGTACCACTCCATGATCTCCTGCTTGTCGTACTTCTTTTCAAGCTCCAGCGCGGAGAATATCTCCGTGAGCTTGCGCTGGATCGTGACCTCCTTCTCGCCGGTCAGGTTCTTTATGAGCTGCTGGGTGATGGTCGAGCCGCCGTAGCCGCTCTCGCCGCGGGTGAAGATCGTGACGAACGCGCCGGCGGTGCGGTACCAGTCAACGCCCTTGTGCTCATAGAAACGCTTATCCTCGATGGACACCAGCGCCTTTTCCATGTACCAAGGGATCTGGTCGTAATCGACCCATATACGGTTCTCCTTACCAGAAAGCGTGGCGAGCTCGCGCCACTCCCCTACGGAGTCCTGATACCATATCGTGCTCGACTCGTTGAGTTTGAAGTCCTCAAGCGAAAGGTCAAGGTTCGGGGTCAGGCAGGTCTTGACATAGTATGCGAAGACGCAGGCGAACATCATCCCCGTCACAAGGAGGATGAGCAGCACCGTCCCCGCCGCCTTGAGCACCGTGCTGACGGTGGTGGAGACCATATCAACGGTTATATTCGCCGCCTTCTTTGCGATGCGGCCTGTTTTCGCGGAGCCCTGCTCCGGTTTATTCTTCTTGCTCATTGGGCTTCAGCATACCTCCTTCTTGCAGGAAACTGAAAAGCGGACACGCGAGATGTGCAGCCGCGCATTATCCGCACACTGGGCTTATTATATACTGAATAAGTATTATAACACAGGCTGTCAATTTCCGGTAGAGTAATTGTAAATTTTTCTTATGGAGCCGCGCTATGCGCGGCTGCCCTTTTTCGCAATTATGCCCAGTTTACCTAAATACAAGAAAAGCTAAGTATATTTTTCCATTCCCGGCAGATACTTCTTATGACAGAACCTGCAAACACAGATGAAGGGAGCCTTCAACATGGGGCTTAAAATAAAAACCGGGCTTCTGCTGTGCCTGATGTCCGCGGCGGTCTGCTCCTGCCTTGCGGCGTACCGCAGCATGCATGCTTCCTCCTCCGCAGTCCCGGAAGAGATATACGCGCAGTTCATGGACGGGGCTGAGCTTGCGGAATACTACCTGCGCGACAGCGGCGGGCATGTCGCCGTGTTCTCGTCCCGGCGGGATAAGACACCGCTGACCGTCACGCCCATCGAGACGGCCTGCCTGCGCACGGCCGACCGCGCGATGCTGCGCGGCGGTATCCCCGTGGAGAGCGAAGATGAGCTTCTCATGCTGCTGGAGGATCTCGGCTCGTGACGTGCGCGCAAAGAAATAGCGCACCGCCGGCAGAAACTGTTGATTTATTCTCCGTAATGGTATACAATACTTTCAGATACCATTACGGAGGTTATATTTATGAGCGAAGATTTCGGCAGCGATTTTATCACTATAGTTGACGATGACGGTACGGAGTTCGAGCTTGAGCTTCTGGATACCATGGATTATAAAGGGCAGACCTTTGTGGCTTTTCTCCCTGCGGACATGGATGAGAACGACCCGGACTACGGTCTTGTGATCCTGCGCTCTGTTATCGATGAGAACGGGGACGAGCTGTTCGAGTCCATCGACGATGAGGACGAGCTCCAGGATGTGTATGAGCATTTCTCCGTTCTCCTGTTTGACGACGAGGACGAGGAATAAGTTTCCATCGCGGCATTTTTCCTCCGGGTGCGGAATATGCTTTATTGCCCCCGGCGGTATAGAGAAAAATAAATTCCTGCTGTGTGCGTGTCGTCTGTTTTAGACCTTGTGGCTCGTTAAACCCACATCTCTAATAAGGGATGCCGATTTGAATCTGCGGATTGCAGGCCTCCCGGCTTACGTCGGAAGTTGGAAGCAGCGAAACAGAACTTAGGCGACCCACCTGCCCTATTGTGCAGGTTATAATTGAGCCAGCACGGCATTTGCGGGGGTGCTCCTCCGGGGAAACCCGGAGGAGTTTTTTGTTGATGTTATAAGCAGCCGTCCGATTCGGACGGCTGCTCTTATTATTCTCCTTAATCCAGTATCCGCCCGTCGGAGGCTATCGTCACGACATTCCACGGGATGAACTTGCCGCTGGCTTTAAGCGCGTTCTTTGCCGCAAGCTCCAGCCCGCCGCAGCACGGGACCTCCATGCGCACTATCAGCACCTCGCGGATATCGTTTGAGGCGATGATGTCGGTAAGCTTATCGGTATAGTTCACGCCGTCGAGCTTCGGACAGCCGATGAGCGTGACGCGCCCGCGGATGAAATCTTCGTGGAAACCCGCATAGGCATAAGCCGTGCAGTCAGCCGCGATGAGGAGCTTTGCGCCGTCAAAGAAGGCGGCGTTCACCGGCACGAGCTTTATCTGCACCGGCCACTGCGAAAGCCGGCTCTGCTGTTTTGCTCCGTGCACGGCCTCGGCAGCGTCCGCCGTGTGCGCTATCGCCTTGACCTTTGAGCTGGGGCAGCCTGTGAAGCCGTGCGCCGCGGCCTGTACGCGCAGCTTCTCGCGCTGGGCGCTGAGGACAGCGGCCTCGTCAAACGCGGCGGCCTCCCGCTCTATGAAGCTGATGGCGTTTACCGGGCAGTTCGGCAGACAGTTGCCGAGCCCGTCACAGTAATCATCGCGCATAAGCTTTGCCTTGCCGTCCACCAGCGCGAGCGCGCCCTCCTGACAGGCGTTGATACACAGGCCGCAGCCGGTGCACTTTCCCTCGTTTATATGAATGATGCGTCTTTTCATGGTTCCCTCCACCTCTGTGTTGTAAGCTTAGTATAACACACCCCCCTTGATGCAAGCCGTGTGCTGGGCGGGATAATGTAGAGCCTAACGGTCTCTGTGTACCGTCTTGTGTGACATAGGCCAACAATTCACGCTATTTTCATTTTGATGGTTGAGTGATATCTAGGGAATTTTTTGCTCAAATGTAGTTGAGAATGTTCCCTAGGTTAAAACGTCTTCACGCATTTTTCTTTCATGAAAAGAAAAATGTCACTGCTCCTGTCCTCGTAATAGGCTACAAGAAGCTGCTTAAATTCCGGAACCTCTTTTTCCGGAATAATCAGCATTCCTCCACCTTGCGAAATGAGATAATGGTTCGCAAAAATCACCGAAGCGCGTTTGTTTCCGTCATTGAAAATCTGCGTTTTCATACAGTAGAGGCACAGTCGAATGGCCTTTTCGTCGGCAGGCAAGTCACATTTCAGAATGTCCTCAAGGTGTTCTTTGATTACCGTCTCAATCGGCATGGGCGGGACATAGCTGGAACCGCCTATTGTTACCGGAATGCCACGGATTCGGCCGCCGTCTTGAAAGAAGCCCTCATTGACCAGCTTCGCAATGTGACACAGGATAGAATAGTCACTGGGGTATGTGATCACATCACGGTCAAGAATAAATTCCCATGCGTGTTTCAAATTCAGTATTTTCTGCACGTCTGTTGCGGTCATGCCGTTGACAATGCCGTTGTCAATGATGTCCTCCATTTGTGGAAAACTGGTAGCGACGCCTTCCAAAACTGCCTGATCGTAGATATTGGATTTTATGTTGGCGCGGGCGAAATCAAGGTTCAACTGTACACGGGGCGAGATCTCCTGATCCGTGTATCCGAGCTGTGCCAATTCCTTATCCAAACGACGAATATTCTTCCGGTACTCTTTTGCATCGCGAGCATTGCGCAGCAGCAGTTGGTACAGAGTATCAGAGTACACATCCACATAGGTAGAACTTAATCTCGACCCAATGCGCTTGCGAACATACAGATACTTCTTGCTGCCATCTTCCTTGATTTCCGGTGTTCCATCGTATGGCAGCAGATTCAATCGTGCTTGGTAGTCTGCCTTTTGATGAAGCAGTTCCTGAATCTGCGGATAGTTATTGTTCATACAGCACCTCCTAGGGAACTTTTGTTTCTCATATTATAGTATAAAGTTCCCTAGTTTGCAATCCCGATCCGTTCGCCCTTTTTCAACTCCATCTTCCCCGCACAACTGAAAAGTGTTTTTTGCTTGAAAAAGCCTCGCATCATCTTGTGTGACCTACGCCGCGGATGCATCATATACTGCTCTGAGGGAGACCTCAATCTTTCTTTCGGAGGATAGTCATGCAGGATAACGACCTCTACTCCACCAAGATATATCAGAACGGCTGCAACGGCAGCGGAAGTTGCGGGTGCGGCTGTGGCTGCGGCTGCGGCAGCAACGTCGGCCCGGCAGGTCCAATCGGACCTCAGGGACCGATTGGACCGCAAGGTCCCATAGGCCCCCAAGGTCCTGCGGGCGCCGCCGGTGCAGTCGGTCCGCAAGGCCCAGCAGGTGCAACGGGTGCCACCGGTGCAACGGGTGCCACAGGCGCGACAGGCCCGGCGGGTCCTGCCGGGGCGACTGCCACGAACGAGAACGCCATGCTCTATAACACCGACGCGACCGCCATCACGAGCGGCGGCGACGTCACGCTCGGCACGAACGTCATCAACTCCACCGGCAGCATCACCGCCTCCGGCACCACCGGCGTCACGCTCACGGCGGGGCAGTACCTTGTGACCTTCGCAAGTGACGCATCGGTGACCGCCGCCGGGACGATCGGCGCGGCGCTCGCGCTCGACGGCACGGCGCTCACCTACGCCGAGACCGCGCAGACGCTGACCGCCGCGGGCTCCGACCGCATCGCCCTCACCGCGATCATCACCCCCACGGCGGGACAGATACTGACGGTACGCAACAACACCGGCAACTCCGTCACCTATTCAAACAGCACCCTCACTATCGTGAAGCTCGCCTGAGAACCGGCGGCACGCAAAGACACGCATCCCATTTTCCGGGATGCGTGTCTGTTATTTATCCTATTTATTTACGATTTCCGGTTGCGGTCGTAGAGCACCCACAGTCCCTTGAGCAAGAGGTCAGCATCATAAATGATGTCACGGCTGCAATTCTGCACGACAGTCCTCGCCAAGCCGCCGGTCGCAACGACCGTGCAGGAATAGCCTATCTCCTTCTCCATCCGCTCGATCATGCCGTCAAGCATCGCAGCCGTACCGTAGACCGCGCCGCTGCGCATGGAGTCGACAGTGTTGGTGGCGATGACCCTCTTCGGCGGCAGGATGGCGATATCGGGCAGCAGACTTGTCCCGGAGGAGAGCGCGCCGTAGGACAGCTTTATGCCCGGAATTATCGCGCCGCCGCGGTAGCTGCCTTCGTTATCGATAAGCACCATCGTCGTCGCGGTGCCCATGTCTATGACTATGAGCGGCGCGCCGTAGTATGCGATAGCGGCAACGCTGCCGACAACAAGGTCGCCCGCCATGGTCGACGGGTCGTCTATCCTGACGTTCATACCGGTCTTCATCCCCGGCGCGACGATCAGCGGCTTCTTTCCGATAAGGCTCTCCACTGCCAGCCGCAGCGACTCCGTGACCGGAGGCACGACCGAGGAAATGATCGCCCCCTCGAAGCTCTTGAGGTTGATCCCATAGAAGTCCGTGACCTGACGGAGCTTTATCGCGTACTCCGTCCCCGTCTCGCGCAGATCGGTATGGATGCGCACGACGTTCTGGATCTCCCCGTTCTCTATTATGCCGAGGACGATATTGGTGTTGCCGACGTCAATCGCGAGGATCATGTTCAGCTCCTGCCCTTCTTTGCGTATTTGATGACGGACGTGATGCCCGACGCGAGGACGAGATTGACAAGCAGCTCGACCACGAAGTTTATTCCCATCAGCCCGAAAATAACATAGTACAGCATGTTCTGGCCGCCCGCCCAGCTTTGAATAGTCGAGTTAAAGAACAGGAGCAGACCGATCACCAGTATTCCGGTGTTCACAATGGGGCAGACGACGCCCGCGGTAATAACGCCAGCAAGCTCGCTCTTCTTCGCAAGCAGCTTATACACGAGCCCTGATACCCAGCCGGCCGCGGCTCCCTTGCCGATGCATACGACGATACAGGCAACGGGGTTGATGCCCATCAGCAGCATGACTACGCCGCCGTCCCACCCGGCAAGGCCGGTTAGGAACACTACCAGACCGAACACTCCGCCGAGCAGTGCCCCGGCAGAGCTGCCGTATACCGCGGCTCCGATGATAATCGGCGCGAGAGCCAGCGTTATCGGGAACGGGCCAAAGCGCACGAAGTTGCTTAAAACCTGCAATACAACGATGATGGATGCGAACAGGGCAAGACCGGTTTGTCTCCGGAGCCCTTTGCGTGGTGCTGCGTTACTCATATTAAATTCCTTCCTGCTGTCGCTCCGCTCAAGGCGGATGCGGCGCAGCTTGATTATATACACGGACGCCTCTTCTGTCAACTTTTACATCGAAAAAGGCACGGCGGTTTTCCGCCGTGCCTTTGGTTATGCTGTTTTCTGTCTCACCATTCGAGAGGAGCCTCAATTACCGTGTCTCTCACAGTCACGTCCGCGGTCTCCTCGCCGGTCGTGTGATCCACGTCGATTATTTTCTCCGGGTCATACCGCTTAATAGGGCTGTCTTCCTCCAC
>CAKTKV010000011.1 GCA_934572355.1 uncultured Oscillospiraceae bacterium | reverse complement strand
GGGCAGGATGTCGCCGTCTCGGGCGGCGGCAACAGTGCGCTCTCCGACGCGATGCTGCTGAGCGAAATTTGCCGCAAGGTGTATCTCATCCACCGGCGCGGCAGCTTCCGCGGCGAGGCGATGCTCGTCGAGGCTCTGTGCGGCAAGGCCAATGTTGAGTTTGTGCTCAATGCAAAGATAAGCGCGCTGATCGGCGGGGACGAGCTCTCCGGTGTCGAGGTCGAGCAGGGCGGCGAGCGCCGTGTGCTGCCGGTGTCCGGGCTCTTCGTCTCCATCGGCCGCGCGCCCGATACCGAAGTTTTCAGCGGGCTCATCTCTCTCGACAAGGGCGGCTACGCCGCCTCGGGCGAGGACTGCCTGACCGTCTGCCCCGGCGTTTTCGTCGCGGGCGACTGCCGCGCAAAGTCCGTCCGCCAGCTCACGACCGCCATGTCCGACGGCTCCGTCGCGGCGCTCGCAGCCTGCGCATGGCTGGATAAGTAAGGTGAATATTGAAAAATCACAGGCTGCACGAATTTCCGTGCCGCCTGTGATTTTTCATTTCTGCGGAGCAAAGTAGTGCGCCTGGGCGTAGGCGAAGCTTTCGTTGAAGCGGCGCGCGGCCTCGATGCTGAGCGCGTCCTTTGGGCGCATCATGTCAAAGGCGTGCATATCCGTCTCATAAACATCCGCGCTCGCGGGTATACCGCAGTCCTTGAGCCGACGGATATACTCCAGCGTCTCGGCGTAGAACGGCTCGCCGGTGCTGACGAAGGTGTACGCCGGGGGCAGCCCCTCCATGTTCTCAACGCGGGCGGGCGCGGCGTATGGTGGCAGCGTCTCCCGGCCGGTGCCGCGCAGATAGCAGCGCCATCCGAAGTGGTTCTTCCATGTGTTCCACACGCGCCCGTGGTTATCGCGCGAGGTTTCGGTGTCCCGGTCGTCAAGCATCGGGTAGAGCGGCATCTGAAAGGCGACGTTCACCTCTCCAGTGTCCCGCGCCTTGATGCAGACCGCGGCGCACAGGCCGCCGCCCGCGCTCTCTCCGCCGACCATGAGCTGATCCTCACGCACCCCGAGCTCCGCCGCGTGCTCCTTCATGTAAAGCAGCGCAGCGTAGCAGTCGTCTATCGCCGCGGGGTACGGCGAAAACGGCGCGAGCCGGTAGCCGGGGGAGACGACGACAGCGCCAAAGCTCTTCACTAACTCAACGGCGCGGGAGATGTATACCATCTCCTTCATACCCGAAATGTACCCGCCGCCGTGTATCCACAGCACGCCCGTTGCCGGGGCGGAAAGCTCCTCCGGTGACAGCACCAGCGCCGGGACGCGCCGGGTTCCTGAGGGGATGTATATTTTCTGCACTCGTATTCCTGGGCAGGGCTTCATTATAAGCATAGGCCGCTCCTGATGTGGTTTTCTGATAATATACATCAAAAACGCTGCCCGCGCAAGGCGGATGATAAAAAGGCTCTGCACCGTTTTTCGGTGCAGAGCCAATATTATTATTCCTTACCTCACCATTCGAGGTTCTTTTCCGTCTCCTTGGAGAAGACGTGCGCGACGTTGCCGTCAAAGCTGAAGCTGACGGCGTCGCCCATGGCGTAGTGCTCCTTCATGTCGAGCGTCGGGACGATGATGATAACGTCCTTGCCCTCGGCGGTGACGTGCAGATGTACGGAGGAGCCCATCATTTCGCTCACGTCGACCTTCGCGGCGATGCCCTCGCCGGGAGCGGCGATGACCGTGTGCTCCGGACGGACGCCGAGCGTCACGGGCTGGGACTTCACGTCGTTTTCAAGCAGGCGCTCTTCCTTCTCCGCGCTCAGCTCAACGCGCTTTCCGCCGAGCTCAACGAAGAACTTCTTATCCTCGCGCACGAGCTGCGCGTCGAAGAAGTTCATCTGCGGTGTGCCGATAAAGCCCGCGACAAAGAGGTTGCGCGGATTGTTGAACACCTCCTGCGGGGTGCCGATCTGCTGGATGTAGCCGTCGCGCATGATGACGATCCTGTCGCCGAGGGTCATGGCCTCGGTCTGGTCATGGGTGACGTATATAAAGGTGGTATTGATACGTTCGCGCAGCTTGATTATCTCGGCGCGCATCTGGTTGCGCAGCTTAGCGTCGAGGTTGGAGAGCGGCTCGTCCATCAGGAAGACTGCGGGATCGCGCACGATCGCGCGGCCAATGGCGACGCGCTGGCGCTGGCCGCCGGACAGAGCCTTGGGCTTGCGGTCAAGGTACTGGGTGATATCGAGGATCTCCGCGGCCTCGCGGACCTTCTTGTCGATAACATCCTTGCGCTCCTTGCGCAGCTTCAGCGAGAAGGCCATGTTCTCATAGACGGTCATGTGCGGATACAGGGCGTAGTTCTGGAAAACCATCGCGATATCCCTGTCCTTGGGCGCGACGTCGTTCATGAGCTTGCCGTCGATGTAAAGCTCGCCCTCGGTGATCTCCTCAAGACCCGCGACCATTCTAAGCGTCGTGGACTTGCCGCAGCCGGAGGGACCGACCAGAACGATGAACTCCTTATCGGCGATGTCAAGGCTGAACTCCTGCACCGCGACAACGCCCTGCTCGGTTATCTGGAGCTTGGCCTTGCCTTCCTCTTCCTTGTCGTCCTTCTTCTTTTTCTTCTTGTTCTCTCCGCTTACGAACGGGTAGATTTTTTTGACGTTTCTCAGTGATACAGTTGCCATTCTTTCCGGCTCTATGCGCCGGGCCTCCGCCTCAGACGCACTCGCAGGGGCATCGCCACCCGCATTACGACAGATCTCCACGCTGCCGCACCCTGAGCCTCAGGGAAAATAAATTCCTCCTTCATTAAAGCTATGCGCGGCATTGTGTGGAGTGCCGCGCACGCAGTCAAATAGGACTTATCGTCCACTGTAAATGATTATACAGGCCGTGCCCTGATATTACAACTCAAAAATCGAGGTCAAAAATTGTGCACTTTGCCGGGGAATACCGCCGCGCCGCGCGCATATACATGGGAGGAAAACTCTACAGGTGGTGAAGAGATGAGAATTTTACGCATGGGCAGCATCGGCCCCGCGGTCGAGTTGCTCCAGCTTGCGCTCAATAGAGCGGGCTTCGGGGAGCTGCGCCAGGACGGGATATTTTCAAGCGCGACGGACAGCGCCCTGCGCCGTTTTCAATCTGCGCACGGCCTGACGCCCGACGGCGTCGCCGGGCGGGACACGCACAGGGCGCTGCTGCCGTGGTACACCGGGTATATAATGCACCGTGTGAAGTCTGGCGACACGCTCTGGACCATCGCGCAGATGCACAACAGCAGCGTTGAGGCGATAGAGACGGCAAACCCCGGCATAGTCCCGGAGCGGCTGAGCGTGGGGGAGTATGTCACCGTGCCGCTGCCGTTCCCGGTCGTACCGATAGATATAAGCTGGTCGTCGGCGCTCGTGGGCTACTGCGTGCGCGGGCTTGCCGCGCGCTATCCGTTCATTTCCGCCGGGGACATCGGCAAGAGCATGATGGGCCGTCCGCTCTGGCGGCTGAGCCTCGGTGCGGGGGAGAACCGCGTGCTGTATAACGCCTCGCACCATGCCAATGAATGGATATGTACCCCGGTGCTCATGAAATTTGCTGAGGAGCTATGTGAAGCCTATGTCACCGGCGGGACGCTGTTTGACCAGAGCGCCGCGGATATCCTCGCTTATGCGGATATCCACCTTGTCCCCGCTGTGAACCCGGACGGCATGGATCTTGTGACCGGCGAGCTGCAAAGCGGCGAGTTTTACCGTCAGGCGCAGAACATCGCCGCGGACTATCCGCGCTTTCCGTTCCCCTCAGGCTGGAAGGCGAACATCCGCGGGGTAGACCTTAACCTCCAGTACCCCGCAGGCTGGGAGCAGGCACGGGAGAATAAGTATGCCCTCGGCATCCGCTCGCCCGCCCCGGCAGACTTCGTCGGCAGCGCGCCGCTCACGTCTCCCGAGAGCCGCGCTATGTATGATTACACTCTTGCCCTCGCCCCGGCGCTGACCCTCGCGCTGCACACTCAGGGCGAGGTGATCTACTGGCGCTACCTCGACTATGAGCCGCCGCAGTCGCGCCATATCGGGGAAATATTCGCCGAAGCCTCGGGCTATACGCTTGAGGAGACGCCCTTCGCCTCCGGCTTTGCCGGGTACAAGGACTGGTTCATCGAGAGCTTTGACCGCCCCGGCTATACGATCGAGGCCGGGCTCGGCACAAATCCCCTGCCAACGTATCAGTTCCCGGATATCTATGAGCGCTGCCTCGGCATCCTCGTCTACGGCGCGCTAGTGACCTAAAACAAGAACGCGGACATAAGCCTGTCCGCGTTCTTTAACGTTTATTCTGCGTCTGCTTTCAAGCGCCGGGCGTAGTATACCGCGCCGATCGTCGTGATGACAGCCCCGGCGATCCATGCAAGCGTCTCGGCATAGAGCACACAGTCCGTGCCGAGCACCGCGCCGAGGAGGAAGACCGAAGCAAGGCGCGCGGCCAGCTCGCATACGCTGGCTGCCGTGGCAAGCCCGGCGTGGCCGAGCCCCTGCACGAAAGAGCGCATAAAGTGCACCGTGTACAGCATCGACATTCCGACGCCCATGATGCGCAGGAACTTCAGCCCGACCGCGCAGGCCGCGGCGACATCCGCAGCGTCACCGGAAAGAAAGACCATGACCAGCGCCCGCCCCGCCGTGAAGATCAGCAGCGAGAAGAGCGCGGAGGTCGCGAGGGCAAGCCCCTCGCCGACGATGAGCCCGCGGCGGACGCGGTGGATATTCCCCGCGCCGTAGTTCTGCCCGGTGTAGGTCGTGATCGCGTAGCCGTAGGAGAGCGCGGCGAATTCGAGCAGGCCGTATAGCTTGTTCATTGCGGTGTAGCCCGCGATGTACGGGATAGGGTAGGTGTTCACCACGGCTTGGGTCACGAGCCCGCCGACCGCGCTCACCGCGACCTGCCCCGTCATGAGCGCGGAGAAGCGCAGCATCGGCGCGGTCAGAGCACCGTCATAGCGCAGCGCGGCTTTGTCTGCCGGGGCGATGAGCTTACGCATGCAAAGCCCAGCGTAGAGCGCCGAGACGCCCTGCGAAAAGACCGTCGCGGCGGCAGCGCCGAATATGCCGCGGTGCAGAAACGCGACCAGCACTATATCAAGGACGATGTTCAGCACCGAGGATATGAGCATCGCGCGCAGCGGCGCGCGGCTGTCGCCCACGGAGCGCAGCACGCCTGAGAAGAAATGGTATAGCATCAGAAGCGGTATCCCCGCGTAGATCGTGCGCAGGTATATGAGGGCATAGTCCCATATCTCCGGCTGCACCTGCATGGCGTGGAGAATAAGCGGCGCGCAAAGCTCCGTCGCGATGCAGAGGATAAGCCCCGAGACGAGCGCGAGCAGCAGCGAGGTCGCAGCGGTGCGGCAGAAAAGCTCCCTGTCTCCCGCGCCGAAGGCGGTGGAGAGACGGATCGAAAAGCCCTGAGTGAAAGCGCCGAGGGACGCGCCGACAAGCCAGACGAGCAGGTCGCATGCGCCGAGCGCCGAAAGCGCGTTCACGCCGAGCACACGCCCGACGACCGTGGCGTCGGTCAGCGCGTATATCTGCTGGCACGCGCCGCCCGCCATAAGCGGCAGGGCAAAGCGCAGCAGCGCCTTTGCCGGGGGAGCCGTGAGCAGCTCCGAGGAGGCGGCTTTGATATCCTCCACGGCGCTCATAGCTTTCCGCGCAGCGCGCGCACCTGCTGCATGAGAAGCTCGATCTTTTCTGCGGAGACGTCGCCGGTGTCTTTACCGGTGTCCTTGAAGAAGCTGCCGACCACCGCGCCGTCCGCGACGGCGAGCTGCTCTGCGCAGTTATCCACGTTCACGCCCGAGCATATAACAAGCGGCGTGTCCCCGCAGGCGAGCTTGAAGCGGCGGATCTTATCGATGGGCGCTTCCATGCCGGTGCCGTCGCCGGTCACGCATATCGCGTCGCAGCGACCCTTCGCCGTCTCGATGTCCTCCTCCACAGTGTGCTCCGAGAGCACCGGCTGGTACTTGAAGCGCACTCCGCCGAGGACGAGAGCATCGCAGATGGGGCGCTCAAGGGCGAAGAAAGCGTTGAGCGTCGCTTCGTCGCGCGGCTTCACATGTCCGACGACGGAATCGAGCTGGAGAAAATCGCAGGAGAAATCCCGCGCGAGCTTGAAGCAGAGCGAATCGAAGTTCAGGCAGTTGACGCCGTAGGGGATACCGAGCTTCTGCTCCTGCAGATAACCGAGCGCCCAGACAAGGTTCGGGTACGTTCCGAAATAATCCTCAACTATAATGCCGTCGAGCCCGCCGTTGAGGTAGAGCTCGATCTCCCTTTTGGCGCGCTCGCGGATGTCAGCCTCGTCCGTCCCCTTGAGGTGGATGACGCCGATGACGGGTTTGGTTTCTTTGAATACTTTGCTGAATGCTTTCATAAAAGCCTCCCGTAAACAAAAGGCGCGGCGGCAAGATAGCTGTCAAGCTCCGCATACGCCTCGGCGCGGCTCTCCCGCGTCACGCACGGCCAGGGGCCGAACTGCGCCGCGCAGTGTCCCGCCGCGATATTTGCCATGGCGACGGTCATTTCATCCGGCAGCGCTTCGGCAAGGCCGATCATCGCCGCGGCGGTAGAGCAGTTGCCGCAGCCCGTGGGGTCGACGCTCTTCTCTGTCCCGACGGAGCGGCCGAACACCGCGCCCTCGGGGCGCACGATGCCAGAGCCCTTCTCCCCGAGACGGAAGAAGCAGGGCTTGCCGTAGGCTGAGAGACTTTGCAGGATGACGTCCCCGTCATCCGTGCCGAAGAAGCCCTGAGCTTCGTCAAGGTTAAGTGAGAATGCGTCGGCAATGGCGATGCGCTCCTCGATGGCGTCCCGCTTTGCGGGATCGCGCAGGTCGTCGCCGTTGATTTCCCAGAGGAAAACGCCGTTCGGGATAAGTGATTTGACCTCGGCAAAATGGTCGGCGATCTTTGCCGAAAGGCTCGCCTCAAGGTAGATGCCGCGAGTGCTGTCGTCCACGCACTCGCCGAGCATTTCCGGGGTAATGCGCCCGACGTCCTTTGCCATGGCCTCGTATTCCTCGCCGTAGCTGCACTCCTCCGACCATATACCGTTTGCGGCGTAGGAGAGAGTGTACCTGAGCGTTTTCGGCAGACAGGGCTTCACGCGGCAGTCGATGGCATTGTCACTGAACCATTTCCCGTACCAGCGCTCAAAATCCGGCCCGGCAGTGCCGACGTAGGCGACGCTGTCGCGCCAGAACTTGACCCCGGAGGCGGAATAGAACGAGCCGCCGGGGGTGTTTTCTATGGTGCTGCCGTCAGAATAGGTGATATCCGTCAGCATGTTGTAACCGGCTACAATGTATTCCATAGCGCTCACATGTGTATGACCTGCGAAAGGAACAGCTTGAGGCGGTCGCTTTTCGGATGGTCGAATATCTCGTCAGGTGTGCCCTCCTCAACGATGCGCCCGCCGTCGAAGAAGATCACGCGCGTCGCGACCTTGCGGGCAAAGCCCATCTCATGCGTCACGACGGCAAGCGTCATGCCCTCGTCCGCAAGCTCCTTCATGACGTTGAGCACCTCGCCGATCATTTCGGGGTCGAGCGCGGAGGTGGGCTCGTCAAAGAGGATGACCTCCGGGTTCTGGCACAGCGCACGGGCGATAGCCACACGCTGCTTCTGGCCGCCTGAGAGCTGGTTGGGGTAGGCGTCGGCCTTGTCGTCGAGCCCAACGCGGGCAAGCAGCTTGTGCGCTTTCTCCTCGGCCTCAGCCTTCGGAACGTTGAAAGCCTTTACCGGGCCGAGCGTGAGGTTTTCGAGCACGGTCTTGTGCGGGAAGAGATTGAACAGCTGGAACACAAAGCCCACGCGGGAGAAGGCCTTGCTGTTGTTTTTGGTGAAATCTATTTTCTGCCCGTCTATATAGAGCTCGCCGCTGTCGGGCGTTTCCAGCCCGTGCAGGCAGCGGATGAGGGTGCTCTTGCCGGAACCGGACGGTCCGATGATGCAGATCACCTCGCCCTTTTCAATGTGCAAGGACACATCGTCCACGGCCTTGACGCTGCCGAAGGACTTTTTAAGATGCACCGCGTTAATCACTCTGAGCCAGCCTCCTCTCCAGTTTCCGCGCAAAGTGCGAAATGGTCATCGTCATGACAAGGTACATGACCGTCGCGCACAGCAGCGGGATCATGTAGTTATAGTAGTTCGCGCCGAGCACCTGCGCGCCGTGCAGCAGCTCCACCGCGCCGATCGACGCGAGCAGGGATGAGTCCTTTATAAGCACGATGAACTCATTTATGTACGGCGGAAGCACGCGCTTGAAGGCCTGCGGGAGAATGATCTCCTTCATCGTCTGCCAGTAGTTGAGGCCGATGGTCTTGGCGGCCTCCCACTGCCCCTTGTCGATGGACTGGATAGCCGAGCGGAACAGCTCCGAGGTATACGCGCCGGAGTTTATGCCGATGGCGATCGTGCCGACGACGAGCGGATTCGGCGTGAAGACATAGTGGAACAGCGTCCTTGTGATGACAGGGCCGCAGAGATAGAGTATGAGTATCTGAAGCATCATCGGCGTGCCGCGGATGACTTCAACATAGACGTTTGCGATAACGCGCAGGATCTTGCTCTTGCTCATCTTTGCCATAGCGGCAAGCAGCGCGAGGATCGAGCCGCCGGCCAGCGCCGCGATGGCGACCAGCAGCGAGTAGCCCGCGCCCTTGAGCATGAAGAGCAGGTTTTCCGCGGTGAGTATCCTTTGAAAAACATTCATTGTAATTATTCCTAACTAAACGTGCAAAAGGGGGCGGAGGCCCCCTTTGCGTATTTTCTTAGATTATCTGCTTAGCAGGATCAGCCGAACCATTTCACGACGAGGGCGCTGTAATCGTCGCTCGCGGTGAACTCGTCGATGATCTTGTTGACTTCCTCAATGAGCTTGGTGCTGTTGAGGTTCGCGACGGCCTTGATCTGCTCCTCGGAGAGGTTATCGGCAATGATCTGGAACTCGCCGGGGTTATTGTCGCTCACGCTCTGCGCAACGCACAGCTCGGTGATGCAGCCCTTCACAGCGCCGGAGCGGATAGCCTCGGTGATGATGGCGATCTCACCGGCCTGAGTGGTGAAGCCGTACTGATCCTTGAGGGATTCCGCAACGTCCATACCGGTCGTGCCGTTGCCCGCGCAGACGACGCCGTCCTTGAGGTCTTCCATGGTGTCAACGCCGTACTTGGTGGAGGTGAAGCAGGCCTGTGCGGAGGTCATGTAGGTATTGGAGAAGAGGACGCTCTTTGCGCGCTCCTCGTTGTAGGAGAAGCAGGAGATGCCCATGTCGACCGTGCCGGCGGCGACGGCGGAGACGATGGTGTCAAAGGACATGGGGACGAGCTCGAGCTTTACGCCGAGCTTGTCGGCGATGAGCTGGGCGATATCGGCGTCAAGGCCGACGACGTTGCCGTCAGCGTCGTAGCTCTCGTAGGGGGGATAGTCGGTAGCGATGCCGACACGCAGGAGACCTGCAGTGCCGAGTTCATCTTCCCAGGTCTTTTCGGCGCTCTGGCTCGAACCGCAGGCGGCGAGAGAAAGCATCATAACGAGCGCAAGTATAAAAGCAACAAATTTCTTCACATTTTTCCTCCGTTTTAATTTTTGGACAGTGTGCATTAGAGCACAGTATAAACTTACATTACAATAGAAAATCCGTCAAAATCATATCGTCGGTGCCGCATATATTCATATCCGGACACGTCCCCGCGCTCGACCGCGCTGAATGCTTCGGCCATCTCCGCGAGCGCCGCGCCCTCCATCACGGGGGAGTTGTGCGAGCACAGGAGAGTGTAGCTGCCGAACTCCGGCGCGAGCTTTTCGAGCGTCCTGCGGTAGACCTCCGCGCCGTGCTCCCCGGAAAGGTGCGCATAAAGCGGACCGGGGTACACCGTGTCGCCGGTGAAGAGCAGACGGTTCTCATCGTCGGCAAGCATCATGCCGTCGTCAGAGTGCCCCGGCGCGGCGACAACGCGCAGCCGTCTGCCGCCGAGGTCAAAGACCTCGCCCTCCTCCGCGGGGATCACCTTATAGGGCTTCACGCGGAAGGTCTTAGGGTCGAACCACAGCGTACCGACAATGGAGAAGGCCGCGAGGGAACGGTTCTCATCGTCCTCCGGGAGTGAAAAGCCCTCAGCCGCTTCAGCGACGGAATCAGGAGTGCAGAGCTTATGCGCCCCGTCGAACTGCCATGCCCCGCCGACATGATCGAAGTGACCGTGCGAGCAGACAAGCGTTATGGGCTTATCCGTGAGCGACTCCACCAGCGCCCTCATGTTCCCGATGCCCATACCGGAATCGAAAAGCACTGCGCCGGTCTCGCCCTCAATCAGGTAGCTTATCACTTCCTGAAAATGATGCGGCTCAAATATAGCCTTTACATTGGGCGCGATCTGCCACACGGTGAACCAGCGGCTTTCCGCGCCGATGACCGGGAATGCGGAAAAATCTGCTGCATGTGCCATACCGAACCCTCCTTAAAAGAATACTTGAATGGCGTAATCATAAGGCCGCGGCGAGGAAAAGTCAACACATATATTCCGAAAAACACGAATATTTATTCATTTTGGCGCTCGCGCCAAATTTCCGTTAAAGACGGCTGAAACTTATGTGTAATCTGCAAATGCGTATAGAAGTCCCCCGGCACGGATAAATGAGCCGCACCGGGGGAGAGTATGACGATTAGAATTTTATGCGTTGTTATTTATTTCATTGCGCTGTCACTTTACCGCATCGAGCAGAGCCTGAACGCGGTCGGTCTTTTCCCAGCTCACGCCGAGGTCTTCGCGCCCCATATGGCCGTAGGCGGCGAGCTTGCGGTAGATAGGACGGCGCAGGTCGAGGTCACGGATGATGGCGCTCGGGCGCAGGTCGAACACCTTCTGCACCGCTTCGGACAGGACGGCATCGGAGACCGTGCCGGTGCCGAAGGTCTCAACGAGGACGGACACGGGAGCCGCCATGCCTATCGCGTAGGCAAGCTCTATCTGGCAGCGCTTCGCAAGGCCAGCCGCGACGACGTTCTTTGCCGCGTAGCGCGCGGCGTAGGCTGCGCTGCGGTCGACCTTTGTCGGGTCCTTGCCGGAGAAAGCGCCGCCGCCGTGGGGAGCGCTGCCGCCGTAGGTGTCGACGATGATCTTGCGCCCGGTGAGGCCGGAGTCGCCCTGCGGCCCGCCGATGACAAAGCGGCCGGTGGGGTTGACGAGGTACTTGGTGTTCTCATCCAGCAGCCCCGCGGGAACAGTGGTCTTGATGACCTTCTCGATCATGTCGGCTCTGATCTGCTCAAGTGAGACGTCGGGGGAGTGCTGCGTGGAGATAACGACGGTGTCGACCCTGACGGGATGGCGCTGCTCGTCGTACTCAACGGTGACCTGGGTCTTGCCGTCGGGTCTGAGATAGGTGAGTTCGCCGGATTTCCTGACGGCGGTGAGCTTCTTTGCGAGCTTATGGGACAGGGAGATGGCCATCGGCATAAGCTCCGGGGTCTCGTCGCAGGCGTAGCCGAACATCATGCCCTGGTCGCCGGCGCCGTTTTGGAGCTCGTCATATTCGCCGTTTTTGTTCTCAAGGGACTTGTCAACGCCCATTGCGATGTCGCCGGACTGCTCGTCGATGTTCGTGATGATGCCGCAGGTGTCGCAGTCAAAGCCGTATTTTGCGCGGTCATAGCCGATATCGCGGATGACCTCGCGCGCGATGCGGGGAATGTCGACATAGCACTCGGTGCTTATCTCGCCCATGATATGGACAAGGCCGGTGGAGACGGTGGTCTCGCAGGCGACGCGCCCCTGCGGGTCCTTCTCAAGGATGGCGTCGAGCACAGCGTCGGATATCTGGTCGCAGATCTTATCGGGATGCCCCTCGGTCACGGATTCGGATGTGAAAAAGTAATGGCTCATTTATATATCCTCCTTTGTATTTTTACAGAACTTTGGGTCAAGAGCGATAAAAAAGCTCCGTCAACCGACGGAGCATAAAGTCTGCATAAAAGCCTCATCTTTCGTATCACCGCCGGATTTGGCACCTTGCATACGCAGGTTGCCGGGCTTCACAGGGCCGTTCCCTCCACCGCTCTTGATAAGGTGTTCAATTGTACTGTGATATTATAGCAGGTTTTTGCGCCGTGTCAATAGCCGGGGCGGGGGAAGTTGCCGCCCTGCGCAGCGGGACGGCTTGCCAAACGGGGAACGATAGTGTATACTATTAAAAAAGGCGGGCAGAAAATGATAGAACTATTTACGCATGTGAGAATAAAAGAGACGGGCATTACCGGCATCGTGGTTGATATAGGCACAGTAAGGGGCAAAGAGCGCTTTGAAGTTGAATCCGACGAAAAAGGAACGCCCGGCGGTTACGGCGACGATGATAGCTGGAAACTGTACGGTTGTGTGGAATCCGAGCTTGAGGTCATTGAGGAATGAGTGCAGCAGGGTGTAGGCAATTAGCCTCATTGTTGTAGTCTCTTCGCAGTTTTTGGTATGGTGAAACAGCTCAACGGCGACGGCCTCTTGTTTCAGCTGTTGTAGTTCCCTAGCAGTTCTTGGTATGGTAAATCCCGTATGTTAACATCTAACCGTGGTCAGCTGTTGTAGTTCCCTAGCAGTTCTTGGTATGGTAAATCGTTTCGTCTTGTGAACAACTTGAGTGCATAGTTGTAGTTCCCTAGCAGTTCTTGGTATGGTAAATCTTTAGCATCGGTGCTCAAGAATGTGCCCGAAGTTGTAGTTCCCTAGCAGTTCTTGGTATGGTAAATCGCACAGCGCTCCAGTGCGCAGCCGCGACACGTTGTAGTTCCCTAGCAGTTCTTGGTATGGTAAATCATATGATTACTGTCTTTGCCGTATTTGGTAGTTGTAGTTCCCTAGCAGTTCTTGGTATGGTAAATCAGTCGAGATCAACTATGCGCACCGGTGGTAGTTGTAGTTCCCTAGCAGTTCTTGGTATGGTAAATCTTGACGGCCTTGACAATGCCTTGGTCGGTGGTTGTAGTTCCCTAGCAGTTCTTGGTATGGTAAATCTGACTGCGGAAAAGGAACCCTGAAATCAATGGTTTCAGGGTTCCTTTTTTTATAAAAAGTCTGCGCCGCCGCGGCAAAAATGCAAAAATTCCGGTTTTTCAAAAAACGGTGAGAACCTCGCTCTCGAACGGCTCGTCCGCTGGGGTGAGCTCACCCAGCAGAATTTCTATACTCTCGTACTGCTTCTCGGTAATGACGAGCATCCGGATAGCTCCGTTTTTCGGCAGACGGTTACGCAGACGCTCGCGGTGCTTGTCCACAGCGTCAGTCCCGTTGCACACGCGGGCGTATACGGAGTATTGCAGCATGTGATAACCGTCCTTGAGCAGGAAGTTTCTGAATTTTGTGGCCTCTCTCCGCTGCGTCTTTGTCTGCACAGGCAGATCAAAAAATACGATCATTCTCATAAACTTATTCATACCGGTGCTGCTCAAGCGCAAGCAGCTCTGGAAGGAGAAGCCGGGGCTGCTTTTCATCCAATGAACGCAGCAGGCTCTGCACGAGCCTGTCTATCGCGTATGCGGTGCTGTGGTGCTGGGAATCGGAAAGAATGTCCAGATTCAGCGTGCTGAAAAGAAGGCGCTTTTTGTCGGGAGTAAGCTCATCCTCGGGACGGAAAGAGGAGAATACAAGCAGATCGATCAGCGGACGGAAAGGCTCTATCAGGTCATCGGCAAGGTTAAATGCGTTCATCAAGCTTTCATGGTGTATTCCGAAAACGGGCAGCAGACCGTGTACCGCCAGGGAGCGGGCGATGCTGCCCCTGATGATGGCATAGCCGTAATTGAGCGCGGCATTGTATACGCAGTCAGTCCCGCGAGTGAAACCATCCCCGAAGAGAACGGGGAAATAAAAGCGTGCCGCGGCAGCTTCTACGTTCCCCACGTCGCCCGAACGGACACGCTCTGCCATCGCTTTTAAGGTCTGGCAGTCATGCTCGTTGCCGCAGTTTTTCAGGCAAAGCGCCTGATTGGTGATCTTTGCCTTGACTATGGCCTGCCACATCCGCTTTTTCAGCGGTTCACCCGCCGCAAGCTGCTTTTCGATGACAGCAGCCTGACGGCTGTGCTGCATGAATGGAGTGAGGACTGTGCAGGGTAAATGCTTTTCGTCGCAGGTAAAAACGCAGCAGCCGCACTCTCCAAGAGCGGAGAGTGCGGCTGCTGTTATTGTTGTCTGCCGGTTTTCGAGCAGCAGCGCAGAGATATCCTCAAGCGCGGCGCTGTGCTCAGTATCGGTACGGATCACAAGCTGGCTGTTCTTCACGGAGATATGCGCAGGATTTTCGACAATAATGTTTCGAAACGCCATGTTCAACCTCTCTTTTTATAAAACGACTGTCTGTTTTCCTTCCCTACGGCGTGGTATGTACCGAGAACATCCACGGTGTATTTTTCTAAATTCTCAAGAGTCTTTATTCCTAAACTGTCTATTTTATAGCTGTTGTCATGATTGATCGCAGTGAAGCTTGCTGTGCTTATGCTCGCACTCTTGAAGTACATAAGCTCTGATTTTACGCAGTATTCCAGCGGCAGCGTGCTGTCCTGCTGGGAAAGCTTCAGAGTGAGCGTCTTTCGGCTCGTCGCTTTGAACAGATCATTTGGATAGAGCGAGAAAATGAAATCCCTGTCATCCATTACTTTCCATTTGTCATACGGATATGATCGGGTACATGCTCTGTTCGGAAGCTCGGACTTCAGCGTATCGGCGACATAGATGGGGACAAAGTAGTAGCCCTCGCCCTCAACGCGGAACACGTCTACTCTCACCATACTGTCGTTATCGGCCGCGCCGCTGCCGCCGAGGATCGGGACAGACATTGTGCTCGGCTCGCATATCTTCACCTTGTTGACGACCGGACCGGGAGTACCGTCGCTCTTCGGCTTATGGAAAGGCTCAGTGAAGGCCTTTTTCCCGTCTCCGCCGTGAGCGCTGAGCTGCCGCTTCAGCGCCTCATACAGCAGGCGGTCGCTCTGCGGCATATAGTAGTTCGCAATCTCGCCGTCCTTATCGAGCTTCAGCTCGGTAAGCGGCTTTTTGACTACGAGGAAACCATCATCAAGGGCGGCGGGGCTTTTGATCGTTTCCTTGTGCGCCGCACCCGTGACCTTACGTCTCGGCATGCGCGAGACAAACAACGGCCGCAGCGACACTTCAGGATCGCCGTAAAGCGGCAGGTTCAGTTCGCGGAGATTTTTCATCGGGTCGCTCGTCAAGCGGCCTTCAAGCTCCTTGCGGAACTGCGGCCAAGGGTACGGGAAGCGGTCAATCACCTCGCCGGTCTCAGAGTCGACATCGACGGTGCTGCTTTCGTGACACCTGCTGTACCTGCTGACGCGCTGGATCAGACCATCAGTCGTGCAGGCGATGACAAGCGCGTCAACGGCATGATGAGTATCGCCGTTCGCGCGGAGCTTCCTGATGCCCCAGCGCTTGCGCAGGTACGACGTGACAGCTCCGTTTACCGCGGTCACTCTTTTCTTTCGCTTATCCGACGGCGCAAATTCCAGATTATCGTTCAGATAATTCATGAGAAAGCTTGACATCGTCTTTGTATCCTGAAGGTTCCGCTCAATGAACCTGCTGCGGTCCGCGTCGCTTATCTCCTCTTTGAGCAGATTTCTGCGCTTCTTCTGATCCCTCACGGCTGTGTTGACCCATACGATGAAGTCGTCGCGCCGTTTACCGCTCAGATATTGCAGCGGCAGACGGTTGCTTTTTTCGCGGTTCTCCTTTGAAAGTACGAGCACCTTGTTCCTGCGGCTGTCGTCAAAGCTGATGCTGTAAGGTATGATGTGGTCGATCTCCGCATAGCCCTCGTCGAACAGGTTTTCGAGCGGTATCGTTTTCAGCGAATATGCGCAGCGTCCGTCCTGCTCCTGCCAGAGAAGATATTTCAGCAGGTCCTGACCTGTGGGCTGAGCCTTGCCCAGTTCCCTTATCTGTTCCATAACGCACTCGTTCTGTGCGGCGTTTGCGTCCATTTCCTTTTTGAGTCTGCCGCGTTCCTGGAAATCCTTTGCCATTTCACGCGCAAGCTCGATGTTTATGAATGTGGGGCTGCATCCGCGCTCGCGGATGATCGCGTTGATGACCTTCACTGTCTGCGATACCGCGCGGCGAACAACCGGACTCGTTACCGGCTCCAGGTCTTCCGGCGTGATGTGCAGGAGCCGTGTTCTGCTTTCTGTGTCGTGGGCTTTGAAATTGTACCCTGCCGCGGCACAGGCATCGTTATACTTCATGCCCTGCTCAAGATAAGGGATAAGCTTGTCGCAGGCCTTTACGGAGAGATGGCCGAACTTTGAGAAGCTGCCTATTGTGAGCGCTATGTTCAGCTCATCCTCTGTCAGCCCGGCATTTTCAAGCCCCGCGCGTATCGATTTTTCCGTTTTATATGCTGTCAGCGCGTAAGCGATCGTGTTGCGTTTTTCACGGCTCATGCCGTTTATATAGCCCTTGGAGAGCTTATCAAATGCGCGGCGCAGCTCGTGATATGCTTTCAGAAAGCTGAATTTCTGCTTGCGCTCCGACGCTTCCTGCGTTTCATCTGCGCGATAATACACAAGGTTGAAGGTCTGTGACGGCGAGAGCTCAAGCGCTTTGCGCAGCTTGGCAAAATCCAAGGCTTCGGTCTTGTGCGCAAGCTCAACGATCAGCGCACGCTGCGCGTCGTCGAGCGGGACAGACGCTCCGCCATCCACTATACGGATATTATTTATCCGCGTCAGCAGATTGAAGTATTCAAACGAATAACTGGCCTTTGCCGCACGCGGCTCGTCAGGCTCGAGCGTACATTTACCTATCATCTTCTCGATCTGATTGCCGCCGTATGGACTGTCTCCGCCGGGGCCTTCGTCAAAGGAGCGCTGACTCAGAAGAATGCTGAGATACTCTTCCTCTGTTTTCTCCGAGGCAAAGGGCATGCCAAATGACCGCTGTGCGGCAAAGATCATCTTTGCCTCGGCTTCGACCATGCCGCGGCTGACTGTTGAAATATAGCTGCTTCCCTTGTTGCGCTTGTGCTCTGCGTATTCCTCCGATTTCAGAAACATCTCGGCAGCGGTGCGATAGCCGTTTTCGCGCATCCGCTCAGCGTTTTTGCTAACCGCGGATAAAAGCTCCCCATCCTCTTTTGACACTTCGGCCTTGCGGTTTGAACGGAAGCCCCTGCGTTGGGAAAGGTGTATCAGTATCCGCGCAAATTCCTCCGCCGTTACGCTTTGGTCCAGGGCGCGGACGCGCAGCGCGTATATATCCTCAAGCTGCCCGTCAAAAAGAGTATCAAGGCTGTCCTGCGTGAGAATACCGCACCTGACGAGCATGGCGCGTATACGCTCGTTCCGGTGCCTGTGACGGCGCAGCCTGCGGCGCATGCTGCGCGCTTCCCGCCTCGGCAGTGCGAGGGAGGCACCGTCTTTAGGATTCTCGGCAGCATCGAATATGCGTGACCCCATATTTATTATTCCGTAGGGGGATTCATTGTTATCAAGCGCGACGACGGCCCAGCCGACAGATGCTATGCCTATGTCAAGACCGATCCCGTATGAAAGCATTGCGGAGCCTCCTATTATCTGTATTTGTCTATATATAAAGAGATGACGCCCCGCAGAAACGGGGCGTCAGAGCTCTGCGGTACTAAGACCTTATCATAGTAACCTGCGCAGTTCTTGGTATGGTAAATACCACTTTTATTATAATGTGCGAATATGAAAAAGTCAATGCTGTTTTTACAAATATTTGCCATTTGTATGGATCACGGCCGAATCGCCCCCCAATTACCACTTGCCTTAAAAACGCCCTTATGGTATGCTGACTGATAGTG
>CAKTKV010000010.1 GCA_934572355.1 uncultured Oscillospiraceae bacterium | reverse complement strand
GCTGTGTACAATGAGCCGGGAGATGGGGTACTTGCGGTATATTTCGGCGATCGCGGGAAACTCCGCGGTGTCGGCAAAGCCCATGCGCGTCTTTACGGACACGCGGATCGGACAGGAGGAGAAGATATCCGCAAGGACGCCGTCGAGCGCGGCGAGGTCACGCAGCATCCCGGAGCCTTTATGCTTTGAAACGACAGTACCCGACGGGCAGCCGACGTTGAGGTTAATTTCCTCATAGCCGAGTGCCTGAAACTCCTTCGCAACTGAGATAAAGGGTGCGGCGCTGCTGCACAGAAGCTGCGGGACGAGCGTCAGGCCGGGGTTATTCTCGGGCAGCGTGTCCCGGAAGCTGCTGATCTTATAATTGCTGTTGCCGTCGGGAGCGATGAATGGCGCGTAATAGACATCCGCGCCAGGGAACATACGCGCGTGAATGCGGCGGTAGATATACGAGGTGACGCCCTCCATGGGGGCAAAGCTGTAGATCATAACGCAGGTTCCTCTTCGAATACTTTTTCATCACTATACACTAAAAAAACAGAATAATAAAGATAAAATTATTTTCCGGCAGACATGAAAAATTAATAAATATCCTGTATAATAAATCGTTACAGAAAAACGGGGGGAATCATAAGTGAAGCATCCGACTCTTGTGAGAGTATTTTCGATAGTCCTGACGATAATGTGCGTGATAATGCTGGCCGGGGGCGTGTCAGGCTTCGGCAAGGCCACGACGGAACGCGATGAGCGCATCGCAGACGCACAGCGCTACGAGGAGAGGATAGAGACCTACCGTCAGACGGACGAAAAGCTCTCCGGCAGCATCAGCTATGAGGATGCGTATAATGTGCTCGAAGAGCTTCTGGATGAGCATAACGACGAAGCTTCACAGCACAGGACAGACCTCGCAGAATACTCGGCGAAGAAGGGCGGCTACGAGATGGCGGTCGTGATGATCAACGACGCAAAGCTGGAGCTCATAGACGCAAAGGATCAGGTGGAGAGCGGGAAAAAGCAGCTCGCCGAAAATGAAGCGCAGCTGAAGCTTTTGACGGAGCTTTACGAGAACAATAAGGATCTCGTTGCGGAGGGCATAAGCACCGCCGCAAACGGAAAGGCCGAGTGCGGCACTGAGGCTGCGCGGCTTCAGGGCGTTGTGGATAAACTCAATGCGCTTATCGCGAAGGAGCCGCAGGTACCGGAAAAGCCGACGGAGCCGACTGAGGTCGAGGAACCGACACCGGTCGAGAAGCCTGAGGACGAGAGCGACAGTGAACAGATGGAGGCATACAACCGCTATCTTGAGCAGAAGAAGGCATATGAACAATACCCTGCGCGCAAGGAACAGTATGATAAGGACCTCGAATATTACAACACAAAGGTTGCGGAGCATGACGACTGGGAGAAGCAGTGCGCCGAGGTAAGGACGGAGGCAGAATTCTCTAAGAGTGCGCAGATACTGCGCACACAGGTAGGCGCGCTTGAGGCGCTGGGCAGCTCGATCTCTGCCGCGCTGCCGCCCGAGATCGCGGGCAGCGGAATAGGCACCGGGGTCAGCGAGGGTGTTCTGGCACAGATAGACCGGCTGGATGGACTTAACGAGAGCGACATGAGCAATGAGGAGTTCCTCTCTACTGCCGGGACGCTCATCTCTGCGCTCAATCAGATAAGCGGCGGCTACGGCACCGCGGGGGGAGCGCTTTCGTCGATCGACAGCCAGATAGCCACGGCGTCAGCCGCGATAGAGAAGGCGAAGGCACAGCTTGCATACGCCGAAGAAATGGTAAAGAAGGGCGAGGCCGAGCTCCAGACGCAGCTTGCAAACCTCTGGTATAACATGGGTGAGCTCGACAAAGACGGAGAGCGACTGAAAGAAGAAAAGGGGGAGCTTGATTCGGAGGCTGCTAAGCTGTCAAAGCAGCTGCTCGACGCCGACGAGATAAAGGAACTGGAAAACAAGCGCACCTCTATGAAAATACTGCTGACAAAGCCGACATCGGTCAAGGCGGCGGTCGACGCGGGCGGAGACATTGCTGAGAGTGCCGAGACGTATCTTGCCGCGTACCGGAGCGAAACACGGCGGCTGTTTACCGGACGGATGATCATGTGCGCGCTGGCGGTGCTCGGTGCGTTGGCGGGCTTTGCGGGAGTACCGGCAGCGTTTGAGAAGACGAAAAAGCGCTTCTGGCTGATAGCGCCGATAGTGCTGTGCCTTGTGTGCGCCTGCGCTGCCGACGGGATAAGCATGTATCTCGGGCTCGGGCAGATGTACACGGTGATAGCGGCGGCGATATTCGCCGCGGTGCTGCTTGCTGCGGCGCTGCCAAAGGCGAAGACTTAACTCTATGTACATAGGAAAAAGAATCACAGCGGCCGCTATTGCGGCGCTTATGGTGCTGACGCTTTCCTGCTGCGCGGCGGAGAGTGCGCAGCTACAGGCTGAGGAGCCGCCGAAGGCTTCCTCTACGCCGGAGCCTACGCCAACGCCGACTCCGTCGCCTACACCTACGCCGAAGCCCATTTCGCCTGAGGTTCAGGCGTTGATGGAGCAGAACGCGCAGACGGCGCTGGAGAGAAACATGCGCGAATACATGACCGGGAGGCTCGTGATACCGAGTGCGTCGGTGGATGTGGCGCTGTTTTCGGACGGCGTCGGCGAGGACGAGGCACAGATACGGCAGGCAATATGCGATGCCGAGGACAGTGCCGCGATATATTCCGACGGTATAGGCATAGTTATTGCGGATCACAACAATCAGGCATTTCAGTTCCTGAGCGAAGTGCAGCCGGGGGACAGGGCATATATCCTGCGAGGAGAGAGCATACTGTCTCTCGAATGCGAGGTGACGTTTGACGGGCTCAACAGCGGCATGGGCGTTACAGATGCCGACGGCATACCGGCGACGTTCTATGCAGAATATATCTGCTACACCTGCGGTACGGACTGGACGAATGTAAAGATCGTCGGCTTCAGAGTAATAGACGAGGATATCTTTTGACGGAGGAGCGGCTATGATACTGTATTTCAGCGGTACGGGCAACAGCGAATATATCGCGTGTAGGATCGCCAAGGCCACCGGTGACGAGCTCGTGTCACTCAACGAGAGGATCAAAAACGGGAACGCTGCCGCAATAAGGGCGGAAAGGCTCGTGTTCGTCACGCCGACTTACGGCTGGCGCATTCCGCGCCTTGTTGAGAAGTGGATAGACGAGGCGGAGTTTTCCGGGGACAAGATACCGGCGTGGTTCGTCATGAGCTGCGGCGACGGGATAGGAAATGCCGCAAAGTATAACGCGCGCCTTTGCGAGAGAAAGGGCTTTGCGTATATGGGTACAGAGCAGGTAATCATGCCGGAAAACTATGTGGCAATGTTTCCCGTGCCGGAGCGGGACGAGGCGATAAGGATCGTCAATGCGCGCACCGGACAGATCGCGGACTCGGCAAAGTGCATCGCGGCTGGCGAGCCGTTTGGGGCGGTGCCGGTGAAGCTTATCGACCGCGTATACAGCGATATCGTGAATCCCGTGTTTTACAAGTGCTTTGTGAAGGACAGCAAGTTCTATGTCAAGGACAGCTGCATCGGCTGCGGCAAGTGTGCGCGCGAGTGCCCGACGCACAGCATCAGCCTTGAGAACGGCCGTCCCGTATGGGGAGGGCGCTGCACGCACTGCATGGCATGTATATGCGATTGCCCTGCGGCGGCGATAGAATACGGCAAAGCGAGCATAGGTAAGCCGCGCTATCACTGCCCGGTACAAGCGGAATAAATTGAAGCCTGTTTGACTGCATAATATTAAGCCTCCGGCTTTGCCGGAGGCTTAATTATCGGTATAGAATTTTCTTCCTTGCAATATAGTTCCAGAAGAGCACAAGCACGGTCGCCAGAACCTTTGAGAGCATATAATGTACGCCGCAGACATCAGTCATAACATACATGATCGCCATCGTAAGCCCAAGGCCGATCAAACCTATAATGCCATAGCTGACAAACTCAAGCACGGAGCCGACTTTCGCTTCGTTCGCCTTGAACACGAGCAGCTTTGACAGGGCAAAATTCACGGCCAAGCCGACAACAAAGCTGATGACAGCGGAGATGATGTAATACAGTCCGCTCTCCGTCGCAATGTAAAGTACGCCCCAGTCAGCGATCGTCGCGATACCGCCGACGAACACGTATCGGATGAATTGCAGGAAAGAGTTGGTAGTAGGCGTTATCAGGATAGCTTTCAGGTCAAAAGCCTTCAGATACTCAAAAAACTCCTTCATTTATTCACCCTGTTTTTCTTCGTGGTATTCCTTCTCGGTGTTCACGTTCCACAGTGCGGACTTGTCATTGCTCCCGGTCAGGATGCATTTCACGGCTTCAAAGGATGTCATCATGGAGTGATCGAGATTATTGTACCGGTGCTGCCCGTTTCTGCCAACGCAGAAGAGATTGTCTATCGTGTTGAGGTATTCTATGAGAGAGTCTATTTCACTGTATGTATCGAAATACGCGGGGTATGCCTTCTTGACCTTCTCCGCATGCGTATCCAGAACCTGCGTCTCGTCGGATATGAGACCTATTCTTACCATCTCTTCAACGCCGAGCTTCGCGAAGTCTTCCTCGCTCTGGCTCCAGAATGCGTCGCCCTCATTGCAGAAATATTCAAGACCGACCCAGACAGTGTTTTCCAGATCCTTCACAAGATACGGACTCCAGTTATTGTATATCTGGAACCGCCCCATTTTAACGGTTCTGTCCTGAACATAGACCCAACAGTCCGGCACGATATTGCCGACAGTTTTAAGCTGAGTCTTGTTTTCGAGCTTGAGGTTCTTTACAAGCACGCCCAGCGTCATGTAATCTCTGTAGGGCAGTCCCTTTGCTATACGCGCCGGGGTTTCGGGAACGTCGTTCATCCCTCCGACCAGATCCTTCAGGGGCATCGAGGATATGAAAAAGTCTCCCTCGAAGGTTCGGCCGTCCTCTGTGGATACGGATACTATTTTGTTCCCTTCCTTTTTGACGGAAACGACCTTGGCGTTCTTTAATATCGTGCCGCCCTTTTCCTCTATGCGCTTTGCCGTTACATCCCACAGCTCACCGGGACCGAGCTTGGGGTATTTGAACTCCTCAATAAGCGAAGTGTTGACCTCGCGGTTATTCACATTGAAGAGCTTTTCAAACACATCCTTGATTATCCCGCTTATGGACAGCCCCTTGGTGCGCTGTGCTCCCCATGAGGCGTCTATCTCGCTCGGGTGCCGTCCCCACAGGTTCTCGGTGTAGTATTCAAAGAACATTGAATACAACTGACGCCCAAAGGAATTTATGTAAAAGTTCTCAAGGTTATCCTCCGGGAGCTTATGAAGCATGGCACCGAGATACGAAAAGCCGCACTTCATTGTGTTCTTGAAGCCCATGTTCTTGAACGTTTCCGGCTTCATTGAGATCGGGTAATCGTAGAACTTGCCGTCAAAATATATTCTGGAAACACGGTGGCGCGTCAGCATGACCTCGTCGGTCTTTTCCGGATCCGGTCCGTTTTCCGCAAGTGTTACGTCTCTGTTCAGCAGTATATCGTCATACGACGGCGAGCCTTGCAGCGGCAGTATTTTCTCCCACCAATCGTTTACCTCCTGCGATTTGGAGAAGAACCGATGCCCCCCCATGTCCATGCGGTTTCCGTTATAGTTCACCGTCTTGGATATGCCTCCGAATATATCGCTCTCCTCCAGAACGGTCACTTCTGTATCGCTCGACTTGTCCAGCAGCTCATACGCTGCCGTCAGCCCCGCTGGACCTCCGCCTATAATGACTGCTCGTTTCATTAGTTCGTCTCCTTATTCTCTCTTCTCAGAATTAAAAAAATAAATGGCAGAAACACGGGGTATGCGTAGTAGAAAAAGCGATAATCGAAGCCTGTAAGCAGTAGGGCTGTTCCAAAGTTATAGCAGAGCATCGGCAGCGCATGAACCGCTTTCAGCATATCCGACCAGCGCTTGACTCTTACAAGGCAGCAAACAATAATCAGCAGATCCAATGTTCCGACATAATAGAAAACATTTTTCCAGATACTGGATCTTACCGTGCGGTGCCAATTGTCTACTACTGATCGGCAGGCAGTTTGCATGTCTTCACTAATATACCTGCTGCTTGCGTCGAACCTGTTCGCGCTGTCATCTGTAATATCCCAGTATAAGTCTCCGCTGATATCCCACACCATGCTTGTCACATTAAAAAACGCTCTCAGGCTGCTCATTGGACAGGCCTTAATTGTTTCAAACGTGTATTTTAACAGAGTATTTATTCCGAGATCTTCTATCACATAGACATTTGTACGGGTATCAACCCATTTTATGGAATTGAAATCTCCTGATGTATATGATTCCTCCCAGACCTCCTTCGGCGAAACGCTGTAAAGAAAGTCACGTATATGCTCAGGGAGTTTGTCCGGCTCTTCCGTAACGGCACCGCCCATAATTACCATGCACATGCCGGTCGTCTCTACGATACGTCTATCCGGCTTTTCAACCTTGTACATGCTATACACAGGCCCCTTCACGATGAGAAGAAGACCTAAAAAACCTGCCAGCATTCCCGCGACTAACCGCTTTTTGCTTCTGCAAAACACGGCAAGCACAACAAGAATAGGGAAAACAAACAGTATTGCGTTGTGCCTCATCAGCACAGCCAGCACGGAAAAGACAATAAAGCAAATCAGATTTAACGGCTTTTCCAGCCATGTGCCTTTGCTGCATATACTGTTTATATACTGTGCAGTAACAACCATTGCGAAGATCACAAACGCGCAATCTTTCCAGGGGAACATCATAATACTCCCGGTTACAGGAGAGAGTATGATGAATAAAATTTCGACAGCGCATAGCAAGCGTGAACATTTGTTGCGGCGGAGAGTGGCTGTCAAATATCCGAATGATGCGGAGAAACATATTATCTGCATCAGTACGATCACTTCTATATGCCATCCGAACAGCTTCAGCGGCAGCGTAAAAAAGAGCAGGGTGTGCATGACCGGGTGCCAATCGTTATATATACCGGTTTTAACCTGTTCGAGCTGATTGTATGAGTCGGGAGAAAATGAGCCGGGGAAAAAGGAAATATAATAAATAAGCAGAATGCTAAGAGTAACCATAAATGTTACTGCAAACCATAATATACATTCCTTTTTTGACGCGGCGGACCCGATAAGGATACCGGATACTGAGCCATAAAAGCGCTTAAACAAATATATAAGGAAAATTATAAAGAAAACTTTTATAGCGGAAATGATTATCGGGGTTATTTGGGCACTCGGCTTGATGTAGCTCTTCGCGCAAAGAAGCAGCGCGACATATAAAATAAGCGCTATCGTACATATTGACTGTGAAACTGATACGCGTTTCATTTCATACAATCCTCCGAGGTTCAAATCTACTATATAATAAGTTACCTTACGGATCAGCGGCCTCTGGGCAAGGGGCGTTTCTGATAATATTTCAATTATAGCACATCGCAATATTCGACGCAATATGAAGATAAACAGGAAAGCCACGAAGCAGGGATCTGCTTTCCCCCCCCTCGTGGCTTTCTTATACCCCCGTTCCGTCAAAGGCGGGGATCATTTCGGCGGTGGCGGAATCGGGCTCCTGCCAGAAGCCGTCGAGATGGCGCACGGACATATAATGGATAAGCGCGCTGTTTGTCTCACTGTCAATGCGCCCGGCGAGCTCCGGGAAGCGCTCGAGCCCTGGCATGGGCGTGTACTGACTCATGAGGGAGAAGAGCACACTGCCGCGCGGAAACTCGTCGGCGGCAAAGTCGATGACGTTCATCGCGTCCTCGCTCCTGCCGGGGAGAATAAGGTGCCGTATAAGCACACCGGAGCGGAGCATGCCGCTTTCATCAAGAACGTATGGCCCGGTCTGGCGGTACATCTCCTTTATTGCGGCGCGCGCGATCTGCGGGTAATCCTCTGCCGCGCTGTACCGCTTCGCGGCTGCGCTGTCCCAATATTTGAAATCGGGCATGTATATCTGCACAAGCCCGGAGAGCTGACGCAGCGTCTCGACGCTCTCATAGCCTGAGCTGTTCCAGACGATGGGAATACCGAGTTCGAGCCCGGAGAGCGCTTCGGCAATAGCCGGGGTGTAGTGCGTACCAGTGACAAGGTCAATGCACGATACGCCATCATCGCGCAGGCGCAGCATTATCTCACGCAGGCGTGGGACACTGACGCTCTGTCCGCCCTCGCCGCGGCTTATTTCCCGGTTCTGGCAGAACACGCAGCGGAGATTGCAGCCGGTAAAGAATATCGCCCCGGCGCCGCCGCTGCCGCATATGCACGGCTCCTCGCCGAAGTGCGCCGCGGCTCTCGCAATGCGCGGCAGGAGAGGGCTGCGGCACACGCCCGCGGGCGTCTCATCGCCGCGCACAGCACCGCATCTGCGGGGGCATAGATCACATGACAGTTCCATAGACGGAAAACCTCATAATCACACACGATTGATAAATTGATGTCATATACAAAATGACAAGAAAATCCCAATTAACGGGACTGATTATAGACCATATTTGTGTATTATGCAAGAATAATCAAAAAATGAAAAAAAGTACATGATTTTTTTGATTTTTGTGCTAAAATGATTTTGAAATCAAGGATGCGGTAACGAATTTCCCGGACGGGGGCTGCCGCGGAGGTTAGTTCAAATGCTTGATATTGTTCTCGTCGAGCCGGAGATACCGCATAACACCGGAGCGATAGCCCGCACCTGCGCCGCGACCGGCGCAAGGCTCCATCTGATAAAGCCGCTCGGCTTTGATATCTCCGATAAAATGGTAAAACGCTGCGGACTTGATTACTGGTACCTCGTCGATATCAGCGTTTATGAAAACCTCAATGAATTCTTCGAGAAAAACGGCGACGGTAATATTTACCTCGCCACGACAAAAGCGCCGCGCGCCTACACCGAGGCCGACATGAGCGGGAGTGTTACGCTGATGTTCGGAAAGGAAACGGCGGGGCTGCCGGAATGGCTGCGCGAAAAGTACCGCGACAGATGCATACGCATCCCGATGATCAGTGAGGCTCGGAGCCTGAACCTTTCAAACTCCGTTGCTATATTAGCTTATGAAGCACTGCGCCAGCAGGGATTTCCGGGGCTGCTGGGTACCGGCTCCATGGCGGAATGAACGAATATTATTTTTAGGAGGACATACCATGAACTACAACAAGAAAACCGTCTATGATGTTGATGTCAAGGGCAAGAAGGTCCTGCTCCGCTGCGATTTCAACGTGCCGCAGGACAAGGCGACCGGCGAGATCACCAGCGATAAGCGTATCGTTGCCGCTCTCCCCACCATAAAGTACCTGCTCGAAAATGGCGCGGCAGTTATTGCCTGTTCCCACCTCGGCAAGCCCAATGCCACCTTCGAATCCTTTGTGAAGAAGCAGACCGAAAAGGGCAAGGATCCTGCCACCCTCACTGAGGAAGCATGGAAGAAGTCCCTCAAGAAGCTGACCCTCGCTCCCGTTGCAAAGCGCCTGAGTGAGCTGCTCGGTATGGAAGTCATCTTCGCGACCGACACCGTCGGTGAGGATGCAAAGGCAAAGGCCGCAGCCCTCAAGCCCGGTCAGATCATGCTGCTTGAGAACCTGCGCTTCGACAAGGGCGAGACCAAGAACGACCCCAAGTTTGCTAAGGCTCTGGCTGACATGGCAGAGATCTTCGTTTCCGATGCATTCGGCACCGTGCACAGAGCACACGCTTCCACCGCAGGCGTCGCAGCTTACCTGCCCGCATACTCCGGTCTGCTCGTCGACAAGGAGCTGTCCATCATGGGCAAGGCTCTTGACGATCCCAAGCGCCCCTTCGTCGCTGTCCTCGGCGGCGCAAAGGTCTCCGATAAGATAAACGTCATCAACAACCTCCTTGAGAAGGCTGACACTGTCATCATCGGCGGCGGCATGGCTTACACCTTCAAGAAGGCGCAGGGCTACGAGATAGGCCAGAGCCTGCTCGAGGCAGACCGCATCGACTACGCAAAGGAAATGATCGCAAAGGCAGAAGCCAAGGGCGTCAAGTTCCTGCTGCCCGTTGACAACTACTGCGCAGCCGAGTTCTCCGCAGATGCCGAGCCCGTCCTCTGCGAGGGCAACATCCCCGACAGCCTCATGGGCATGGACATCGGCCCTAAGACCATCGAGCTGTTCTCCAACGCCGTAAAGGGCGCGGGCACCATCGTCTGGAACGGACCTATGGGCGTGTTCGAGTTCGATAAGTTTGCCACCGGCACCAAGGCCATGGCAAAGGCACTGGCTGAGAGCGGCGCGATCACCATCGTAGGCGGCGGCGACAGTGCGGCTGCGGTCGAGAAGCTCGGCTATGCCGATAAGATCACCCACATCTCCACCGGCGGCGGCGCATCCCTCGAGTTCCTTGAGGGCAAGGAGCTGCCGGGCGTGGCATGCCTGCTTGATAAGTAAAATAATAAACCGTGCAGATGCTCGAAAGGGCATCTGCACAGCAGTGTATTAAAAAGTCTGGAGGATCACTATGAACAGAAAGTACCGCAAGACTGTGATTGCCGGCAACTGGAAGATGAACATGCTGGCATCAGAGATAAAGCCCTTCATGGAGCAGCTGAAGGAAAACCTCCCCAAGACCCGCGCATGTGACGTCGTGCTCTGCACTCCCGCACCCCTGCTGCCCGCAATGATAAAGGCCGGGAAGGACTGCAAGGTCGCCGCCGGCGGACAGGATGTTTCCAAGTACGAGAAGGGCGCATACACCGGCGAGGTGTCCGCTGCCCAGCTTGCCGACATCGGCGCAAAGTACTGCATTGTCGGCCACTCCGAGCGCCGTCAGTACCACGGTGAGGACGATATGCTCATTAACGCCAAGGTCAAGGCGCTTCTTGAGAAGGGTATCATTCCCATAATCTGCGTCGGCGAGAGTCTTGAGCAGCGCGAGATGGATCTGACTATGGAATATGTCGCGTATCAGGTCAAAGCCGCTCTCAGCGGAGTTGACGCAAGCCAGCTGCGCCGCTGCATCATCGCTTACGAGCCCATCTGGGCTATCGGCACCGGCAAGACCGCTACCGCAGAGCAGGCTGAGGAAGTCTGCCAGGGTATCCGCGCGGTCGTCCGCGGCATCTACGGCGCACGTCCTGCACGCGCGGTCAGCATTCTCTACGGCGGCAGCATGAACGCGAAGAACGCATTCGAGCTGCTCGCACAGCCTGACATCGACGGCGGTCTTATCGGCGGCGCTTCTCTCAAGCCGGTCGACTTCTCCGAGATAGTCAAGGCTACCGATCAGGACTGATACGATCGCGATTGTATAAATAAGAAGGTATCATAAATGTCTAAAAAAGCAGTTCTTATAATTCTTGATGGCTACGGCCTCGCAGCTCCGACTGCCGGCAACGCCGTTGCACAGGCGAAGAAGCCGAATCTTGACAAGCTCTTTTCGTCGAATCCCTACTCCACGCTCTCCGCTTCCGGGCTTGACGTCGGTCTGCCCGCCGGCCAGATGGGCAACTCCGAGGTCGGCCACACCAATATGGGCGCCGGCCGCGTGGTGTTCCAGATCCTGCCGAAGATGACGCAGGAGATCGAGAACGGCAAGTTCTTCCAGAATGCCGCCTACATCAAGGCCATGGAGGATGCCAAGGCAAACGGCAAGGCTCTGCACATCATGGGCCTGATGTCCACCGGCGGCGTTCACAGCCACCTGACGCATGTCTTTGCGATACTCGATATGGCAAAGCAGCGCGGCGTTGAAAAGGTCTATGTCCACTGCTTCCTCGACGGGCGCGATGTCGCTCCCAAGAGCGGCGCAGGCTTTGTCGCACAGCTCAATGACAAGTGCAAAGAGCTCGGCAACGCGAAGATCGCCACCATCCAGGGTCGCTTCTGGGGCATGGATCGCGACAAGCGCTGGGATCGCGTAGAGAAGGGCTACAACGCCATCGTCTGCGGCGAGGGCGTTATGGACTCCGATCCTGTCCACGCTGTTGAGGCAAGCTATGCAAACGATGTTACCGACGAGTTTGTCGAGCCGGTCGTCGTCTGCTCCGAGGGAGTCATCAACAAGGGCGACAGCGTCATCTTCATGAACTTCCGCCCCGACCGCGCAAGAGAAATGACCTGGGCGCTGAACCTTGAAAACTTCGACGGCTTCGAGAGAAAGAAAGTTGTCTGCCCGCTGAGCTATGTCTGCACCGCGCAGTATGATGAGACGCTTCCTCTGCCCATCGCTTACCCGCCCGAGGTCATCAAGAACACCCTCGGCGACTATGTCAGCCACTGCGGACTCAAGCAGTTCCGCGTTGCCGAGACTGAGAAGTACGCGCATGTCACCTTCTTCTTCAACGGCGGCGTTGAAAAGCAGGAAGAGGGCGAGGACAGATGCCTTGTGCCTTCTCCGAAGGAGTTCCCGACTTACGACCTCGTGCCTCAGATGAGCGCGGCAAAGGTCGCCGACAAGTGCATTGAGGCTATCGCCTCCGATAAGTATGATCTCATCGTCTGCAACTTTGCTAACTGCGACATGGTCGGACACACCGGTGTTATGGAAGCGGCTGTCAAGGCTGTCGAGACTGTCGATACCTGCATGGGACGTATCATGGAAGAGGTCGCAAAACACCCCGACACCGTGCTGCTTGTCACCGCGGATCACGGCAATGCCGAGTGCATGTTCGATGAAAACGGCAAGGTCAACACCGCGCACACCACGAACCTTGTCCCGTTCACCGTCTGCATGAAGGGCATTGAGCTCAACAACGGCAAGCTTGCCGACATTGCCCCCACAATTCTTCAGATAATGGGACTCAAGCAGCCGGAGGAAATGACCGGCGTATCGCTCATCAAGTGAGCAGCCCCGGCCAGTGAGCGGCCGGTACATAAGTTTGTTTATTCTATTTTTTAGAGAATGGAAGGGAAAACGATATGATCTACACCACAGAAGTAAAGAATATGTGCCCCGTCGCAAAGGGCGCATATCACGGCCCCGCTCCCATCCCCGAGGAGGGCAAGTGGGTCCAGGCCAAGGAAATCTCCGATATCTCCGGTTTTACCCACGGCATCGGCTGGTGTGCTCCTCAGCAGGGCGCATGCAAGCTGACCCTGAACATCAAGAAGGGCATCATTGAGGAAGCTCTGGTCGAGACCATCGGCTGCTCCGGCATGACCCACTCCGCAGCAATGGCTTCCGAGATCCTCATCGGCAAGACCATTCTTGAGGCTCTCAATACCGACCTCGTCTGCGACGCTATCAACACCGCAATGCGCGAGCTGTTCCTCCAGATCGTTTACGGCCGCTCTCAGTCCGCTTTCTCCGAAGACGGTCTTGCTGTCGGCGCTTCTCTGGAAGACCTCGGCAAGGGTCTGCGCTCCCAGGTCGGCACCATGTTCGCGACCAAGGAAAAGGGGCCGCGCTACATGGAGCTCACCGAAGGCTATGTCACCCGCATCGCTCTGAACAAGGACGATGAGATCATTGGCTACGAGTTCGTTTCCCTCGGCAAGATGATGGACTTCATCAAGAAGGGCATCGACGCAAACGAGGCTCTTGAGAAGGCCAAGGGTCACTATGGCCAGTGGGACAGCGCCGTCAAGTACATTGACCCGCGTCAGGAATAAGAGAAGGAGGACAATCTAATGGCTCTGTTTGAGAATTACGAGAGAAGAATAGACAAGATAAACGGCGTCCTCGCTCAGTACGGCATCGGCTCTGTCGAGGAATGCAGAGAGATCTGCAAGGGTATGGGCTTTGACCCCTACGAGATCACCGCGAGCATCCAGCCCATCTGCTTTGAGAACGTCCGCTGGGCATACTGCGTCGGCGCGGCCATCGCCATCAAGTCCGGCGCAAAGAACGCTGCTGAAGCTGCAAAGTACATCGGCATCGGCCTTCAGAGCTTCTGCCTCGACGGTTCCGTCGCTGACGACCGCAAGGTCGGCCTTGGCCACGGCAACCTCGGCGCAATGCTGCTGAGCGATGAGACCAAGTGCTTCGCCTTCCTCGCAGGTCACGAGTCCTTCGCCGCCGCAGAAGGCGCGATCGGCATTGTCAAGAACGCGAACAAGGCACGTAAGCAGCCCCTGCGCGTCATCCTCAACGGCCTTGGCAAGGATGCAGCCCAGATCATTTCCCGTATCAACGGCTTCACCTATGTCCAGACCCAGTTCGATTACTACACGGGCGAGCTGAAGATCGTCCGCGAGATCCGCTACTCCGAGACCGAGCGCGCAGATGTGCGCTGCTACGGCTGCGACGACGTCCGCGAGGGCGTTGCCATCATGCACTTCGAGGGCGTTGATGTTTCCATCACCGGCAACTCCACCAACCCCACCCGCTTCCAGCATCCCGTTGCAGGTACCTACAAGAAGGAATGCATCGAGCAGGGCAAGAAGTACTTCTCCGTCGCATCCGGCGGCGGTACCGGCCGTACTCTCCACCCGGACAACATGGCAGCCGGCCCCGCTTCCTACGGCATGACCGATACCATGGGTCGTATGCACTCCGACGCTCAGTTTGCCGGCTCCTCCTCCGTGCCCGCGCACGTTGAGATGATGGGCTTCCTCGGCATGGGCAACAACCCCATGGTCGGCGCGACCGTCGCTGTTGCAGTCGCTACTGCTGAGGCAATGAAGAAGTAAGTCTTCCGACTGAACCAGAATAAAGGTATAAGAAATGCACCTGATCGATTAAGATCAGGTGCATTTTCTGTGATGAATTATGTCGTATGTAAGAGCTCTTTTCAATTTCCCTTTGCCCGCTTTTCCATGTCGTGCACAAGCATGAGACGGAACTCATATTCCCGCCTTTCCTGCTGCATGATGGCATCAAGCACCATGCCGTTAAAGAGCGAGAGAAGCGCTGCCAAGGTGACAAAGCCGCACACGATGAGCGTTGGGAAGCGCGCCACAAGCCCTGTTTGCCAGTACGGGACAAGCACAAGCGGGATAAATACCGCCGCTGAGATCACGAAAAGCAGCAGAGCCAGCAGCGAGAAAAACTGCATCGGCTTATAGTTCCGGAAAAGATTGAATATGGTAAAGATGACCTTAAAGCCGTCGCTCACGGTGTTGAGCTTTGATTCGCTGCCCTGCGGACGGTCACGGTAATCGACGATCTCGTTGCAGACGTACATGTTCTTTGTGACGGCGTGGATGGTCATCTCCGTCTCTATCTCGAAGCCCTTGGAGACGACAGGGAAGCTTTTCACGAACCGGTAGCTGAACGCGCGGTAGCCGGTCATGACGTCCTTGATGCCGCTCTTGAAGAGCTTGTTGATGCCCCAGCGGACAATGCTGTTGCCGAAATTATGAAACGGCCGCTTGTTTTCCTCAAAGTAGGTAGAGGAAAGCCTATCGCCGACGACCATATCGGCCTGCTCCTCAAGAACATGGCGCGCGAGAGCGCGGGCATTTTCCGCGGGATATGTATCGTCGCCGTCCGCCATCAGGTAGCACTCGGCGTCTATCTCCTGGAACATGCGGCGCACGACGTTGCCCTTGCCCTGCTGGTGCTCATAGCGGACTACGGCGCCCGCTGCGCGGGCGATCTCGTCCGTGCCGTCAGAGGAGTTGTTGTCATAGACATATATGACTGCCTCAGGAAGCTCACGGCGGAAGTCGGTCACGACCTTTGCTATGGTCTGAGCCTCGTTATAGCAGGGAATAAGAACGGCGATTTTATCCATTGCAGGCGTCTCCTTTGTTTTTGTCAGCTGATGATACATTCATTGCAGTCCACCATAATATCACAGGCATCATGGCCACTGCCGGCAGACAGTAGCGTATGCTGCTGGACAGGGGGGATGCAATGCAGACCAGAATATTCATTGCTCCCGGTATGAGCGAAACCATGGCGGAAGCTTTTTTCTTTACCCAGAGCATGACGGCGCAGATAAGCGTCAGCCATGTGTACATTCCCGCCGCCGAGAACAGCTCGAGCATGGGAACTTTAGTTGTGGCCAACCAAATAATGTTCATAAGGACTGCCGGAATTTCATTAGCGGTTCTGGTGACTCCGGGAATATCAGTTTCTTCTGTGCCATCGCCTGAAAAGGATATGGATGGCTCAACATAAGTCGTTTCCAAAGGCGCGATATACCCGTAGTTGAGCCCAATCAGCGCGTCGATATATATCGTCGGGTGCTTGAGCCCCATGCGGAACCACACTGGGAGGTAATTTTTCAGAGCTCCACTGTCGCCGTGATACTTGTTTTTCACCGGGTCTGACCAGTGGTACTGATAGTCCTCGGCAAGTGTGTCATACTCAAGAACATCGCTGATGACCTTACGCTCGTTTTCTGTCACTTCGTCTCCGGCGAATGCGACATACCGCGCGGTCTGCTGGAAAGGAATGCTCAGCATCTCCGCCTCGGAGCCTTTTTTGAAGCCGAGCGCGGGATAAAGCCCATGCACCACTGTGCCATATACCAGAACTGCCGCGCACACCGCGCAGGCCATGCGTTTCCTGACCTCACGCGGGATGCAGAAAATGAGCAGGATCATAAAAGGCAGCAGCTCATACACGGCGTTGTTCCTGAGAAGGAAGGTCACAACAGCCGATGCGCAGACTGCGGCCGTCTTTTTGCCGCTGCACTTTCCGGTGTACAGCACCTCTATCAGCAGTACTGCCGTGAGGACGTAAAACTCTGTGTACAGCATGTCCTTCTCGAACCACTGGCAGTACATGCCCCATACGGGGTTCAGACAGTAAAACAGCACTGCCGCGGTCCGCGCGCCCCGGCTTATACCCATGCGGCGCAGCACGACCAGCGCGTATGCGAAGATCATAGAGCCGAGAACCGTCTGCATGACTATGTATATAAAGCAGCCGAAGGTACGGGATTTTATCGCCGCGCCGAGGTTCACGCAGAGCGTCATGATCGCCGTGCTCAGCGGCGGGTGATGAGTCGTATATTCCGTATACCCAAGCCCCTGTTGGAGCTGCCATGTTGAATCGGGACAGAAGGTCGCCGGGTAGCTCGAAAAAATCCACGGCAGCCAGCATATAAAAATGATGGCGAAATAGCAAAGCCATATCTTGGGTTCGGATTTGCCGCCATACTGCTCCGGCGTCGCCCTTTCAAAGCTATAGAGGATCCATCGCAGCAGCAGGTCGATCATGCACCAATAGCCGAGGATGCACAGACAGGAAAGAAAATGCTGATAGGCATTCGCGCTCATAAAGGCCAGCGTGCCGGAATCACGCATGGTGCGTCCGGCAATGTACAAGACCGCGAAGAGACCGGACAGCAGGATAATGCGCCAGTCGTTCTCAAGCTTCCTCGACGCAGTTTCGCGCTGAAAATAATAGAAGAGAACGAAGAGTATAAGCCCGGTGATCCCAGAGCTTTCAAAGCTGTCCCTGAATTTTGCAAAGAATGCGAGCAGCGCATTCTCAGAACCGTCGCCGGGAATGACTTCTGCCTTTGCAAACAACGCCAAGACGATTATAAAGCTCTCGAACATCCACAACACTTTTTTTGAACGCCCGGTTTTTACTGTTATATCCAATACTTATTCTCCACCCTGCGCTTCTGCGGTATTGATAGGCTGCGCATGATAAAAGACGCTCGCCAACAAATCATCAATATATAGCAGGATATCACATCCGACAGTACAAGTCAATGTATGACATGATATTATAAGGGTTATTCCGCTTCCCTGTGAGTCCCATCTTTTTTGCCGGTACTTACGTTCATTGCAGTCCACCATAAAAATAAGGGCATCATGGCCATGGTCGTTAGACAGTAGCGTATGTTGTTCGACATGGGAGAAGCGATGCAGATCAGAATATTCATGACTCCCGGTATAAGCGGAACTATGGCGGCCGCTTTTTTCTTTATCCAGAGCAGGACTACACAGGCAAGTGTAAGCCAAGTATATATTCCCGACAAAGTGAACAGCTTCAGCACAGGTATATTATGTGATGTTTGCCAGACAAGATTTGCCGGAACCGCAAAAGCTAAATTGGATCTCCTTGTGATTCCGGGGATATCTGTTTCAACTAATCTATTTGATGAAATGGATATGTCCGGTTCAATAAAGCCGCTTTCTAAGGGCGCTATATATCCGGAGCACAGGCCTATCAGCGCATCAATGTAAATTGTCGGGTGCTTTAACCCCATGCGGAACCACACAGGAAAGTAATTTTTGAGAGCTTCACTGTTGCCGTGGTATTTGATTTTCACCGGATCCGAAACAGTATAGTCATAGTCTTCTGCAAGCGTATCATAGTCAAGGATGCTGTCAATAAC
>CAKTKV010000009.1 GCA_934572355.1 uncultured Oscillospiraceae bacterium | reverse complement strand
TTTCCGCCAGCCGGGTCGCCGCAAGGCGGCAGCAGAGAAGACAGACAGTCTCTGCGGGACAGTAGTATGTTCCGAGGGGGACTGTATTTTTTATTCCCCTCGGCTCGTGAAGTGCATATTATACCGTGGAGGGGATCTGTCATGTCTGAAAAGAAAATCGTCGCGCGGCTGACCGCCGTCGGCGTCACAGGAAACATACTTCTCGTTGCTTTCAAGCTCTACGCGGGCATTGCCGGGCACTCCGGCGCAATGGTGTCGGACGCGGTGCATTCGCTGTCCGATGTGTTCGCGACCTTCATCGCCTTCATCGGCGTGAAGCTCGCGCAGAAGGGGCCGGACAGGGATCACCCCTACGGGCATGACAGGCTCGAATGCCTCGCGTCCACTGTGCTCGGCGTGATCCTGCTCGCGACCGGCCTCGGCATCGGCTGGGGCGGCTTGCAGAAGATCATCGCGGGGCATTATGAAAGTCTCGCCGTGCCCGGCGGGATAGCTCTCGCGGCTGCCATCGTGTCCATAGTCGTCAAGGAGGGTATGTTCTGGTACACCCGGCACTACGCCAGGAAGCTCAATTCATCGGCTTTCATGGCCGATGCGTGGCACCACCGCTCTGACGCGCTCTCGTCCGTTGGCTCGCTCATCGGCATAGGCGGGGCAATGCTCGGCATGCCGGTGCTCGAGCCCGTCGCCTGCGTTGCGATATGCCTGTGCATCCTCAAGGTCGCTTACGACATTCTGAAGGATGCGGCAGACAAGATGCTCGACACAGCCTGCGGCGACAGCTACGAGAAGAGCCTTGCCGACTTCATCCGCGCGCAGGACGGCGTAGTGAGCCTTGACACGCTGCGCACACGCAAGTTTGGAAACAAGGTGTATATCGATGCCGAGATAAGCGTCGACGGCAGCATGACGCTTTCTGACGCGCACAGCATCGCCGAGCGCGTCCACAACGCCGTCGAGTGCAGGTACCCGGATATAAAGCACATCATGATACATGAAAACCCGGCAAGTGCAAGCACGGAATAATTCGATCTGGCAAAAATATTTGGCGCACTGCAAATACATTGCAGTGCGCCGGTTTCTTTTATTTATACACTCTCGGGACACGCTTGGACACTGCGCAGAGGAGCTCATACGGTATGGTCTGTGCAGCGGCAGAGAGCTTGTATATATCGTTTGTCTCGCCGAATATCTCTACCTCGCTGCCGACGTCGACCTCCGGCAGGTCGGTCAGGTCGATCATGCACATATCCATGCATATACTCCCCCGCTGCGGCGCAAAGCCGCCGCGCGCGGCGAAGCTGCATTTATTGGAGATAAGGCGCGGCATCCCGTCGGCATAGCCGATGGCGAGCACGCCCATGCGCGTGCGCCGCTCAGTCGTGAAGCGGCGCCCGTAGCTCACGCAGGTGCCCGGTTCATAGAGCTTGATGGTGCTGACGGTCGTGACAAGGCGCATGCACGGACGCAATCCGAGGCGGCCTGTGCCGTCCCCGTAGCCGTAGAGCAGCAGACCGGGGCGCACCATGTCGAGCGCCATCTCCGGATAGTTCACGACCGCACCGCTGTTTGCACAGTGGCGTATCTTAAACTCCACACCGCCCCGCTCGCGCACGGTGTCAATGACCGCGCGGAAAAGCGAGAACTGCTCGCGGGTGTATTGCTCGTTATCCTCGCCCTCCTCATCGGAGACGGCAAAGTGCGTGTACACGCCCTCGGGCTCAAGCCCGGGCAGACGACAGGCGTCGATCACGTTCTGCACACCCTCGTCAAAATACTCGCCCGCGCAGAGAAAGCCGAGGCGGGACATGCCGGTATCGAGCTTTATGTGTATCTTCAGCACAGCGCCGAGCGCTGTCGCCGCGGTGGAGTATTCCAGCGCCTTGGCGTAGCAGCTCACAGTCTGGGTGATACGGTTCTCGATGAGCACGCTCGTATACTCCGGCGGCGTATGGCCGAGAATGAGGATAGGCATGGTTATCCCGCCGCGGCGCAGCTCAAGCGCTTCGTCAAGGCAGGACACGGCCAGATAGTCCGCGCCGCAGTCCTGTAAAAGGTGCGACACCTGCACCGCGCCGTGCCCGTAGGCATCGGCCTTCACAACGCCGAGGAAGCGGCAGCCCTCTGGCAGCGACGCGCGTATGGCGTTATAGTTATGGCGGATATTCTCAAGGCTTATTTCAGCCCAGCTTCTCTTCTGCAGATCGTCCATTTATTTCTCTCTGCCTTTCAATATTATTCCGTTTCGGTTTCTGCGGCGGCCGTGCCCTCCGTCCAGCCGCTTATCTCGGCGATCACCGTGACGCGCCCGCCGCTTTCAAGCTCGGCGCGCTGCGGTATCATCCCATCGGGCTCGAACCAGACCGCGACGCGGTACTCATCGTTCGGCTCAAGGCGGCAGACATACAGGCCGTCCTCCTCGCCGTAGGAGTCAAGATGCCCGCTCTTCATCGCCTGCACCAGCACCGGCAGTGACGACATGGGCGAGAGCCCGAGGGAGTCGAGCGAGCCGGTATCGAGTACGACCCCGTCATACTGCAGAACTGTGCTCCCCGGCTCAACACGTGCGGTCACGCCCGCGATAAGCTCCGGCGCTAATACCGTCACCGCACCGCCGCTGTCGTCCTCAGTGTAGCTCAGGGTGAACTTCGCCGTCTTGTGCTCATACTCGGCGCGCACGTTCGCGGTAAAGGTAAGCGACTGCGCCGCATTCACGCGTTCGGAAAACCCGGCATAGGCTTTCTCGACCTCGCGGCCCGCGCAGCCGGTGAGCAGCAGGCACACGATCGCCAACAAAGGCAGGCATACTCGTTTCATAGTCATCCGTTGACCTCCGAAATCAATTATGCTAAACCTTATGCGGCTTGTTCAATTATAATCACCTATGAAAGAATAGTCAAATAGGTCTTGCAAAAATCGTCAGGCTGTGATAAATTTTATGTGTTACAGCGTTGAGCGGGAAAATAACGCGGATGCACCTGTCAGAGAGTGGGGGTCACCGGCTGCAAGCCTCCATAGGCCGCGCGCGTTTGGTTCGCCCGTGAGCTCCGGCCAATCCCCGGCGTGCGGCGCGCGTTAAGCGCCATAAAGAGCGGCTCATCAGAGCCGAACGTGGGTGGTACCGCGGAAGCCATGCTTTCGTCCCTTGGTTACGGAGGGACGGGGGCTTTATTTTTTTACAGGAGAAGTTGGCAAATGAAAGAATTAATGCAGAAGCTCAGAGAGTCATCGGTAAAGGAAATTCTGGATTGCGACAGCGCGGAGCGCCTTGAGGCGATGCGCGTCAGGTACCTCGGCAAAAAGGGCGAGCTGACGGCGATACTGCGCCAGATGGGCAGCCTCTCGGCTGAGGAGCGCCCCGCGATGGGGCAGCTGGCAAACCAGCTCAGGAGCGAGATCGAAGAAGCGATAGACAAGCGCCGTGAGGAGCTTTCTTCCGCGATAATGGAGCTCAAGCTCGAGAGCGAAGCCGTCGACGTGACGCTGCCGGGCAAGGATATACGCATGGGGCACAAGCACCCGATGTACAACGTCCTCGACCAGCTCAAGGATATATTCATCGGCATGGGCTTTGAGATACTCGACGGCCCCGAGGTCGAGCTTGCGGAATATAACTTCACGAAGCTGAACATCGACGAAGGCCACCCCTCCCGTGACTGGACGGACACTTTCTACTTCACCGAGGATGGGAAAATACTCCTGCGCACGCAGACCTCCCCGATGCAGATACACGCCATGGAGACGCGCCAGCCGCCTATCCGCATCATCGCCCCCGGCAGAGTCTACCGCAAGGACGAGGTCGACGCGACGCACTCCCCCATGTTCCACCAGATCGAGGGCATGGTCATCGACAAGGGCATAACCATGGCTGACCTCAAGGCGACGCTGAACCTCGTCGTCGAGAAGATATACGGCAAGGGCACGGTCACGCGCTTCCGTCCGCATCACTTCCCGTTCACCGAGCCGAGCTGCGAGCTGGACATTCAGTGCCACAAGTGCGGCGGTAAGGGCTGCCCGACCTGCAAGGGCGAGGGCTGGATTGAAATCCTCGGCGCGGGCATGGTACACCCCAAGGTTCTTGAGGGCTGCGGCATCGATCCGGACGTGTACTCCGGCTGGGCCTTCGGCATGGGGCTTGAGCGCCTTGCTCTCGGCGAGTACAAGATCACCGACATGCGTCTGATATTCGAGAACGATGTCAGATTCCTCGAACAGTTCTGATCAGGGAGGTAAATGATATATGAAGATGTCAAGAAAATGGCTGAACGAGTTCGTCGATCTCAGCCTTGAAGAATATGACGACCATACATTCGGCGAGGCCATGACGGTCTCCGGCTCCAAGGTCGAGGTCACGGACGATCTCAGCAAGACCATGCACGGCGTGAAGGTCGGGCGCATCGTCTCCATCGAGAAGCACCCCAATTCCGACCATATGCTCGTCACCCAGATAGACGTCGGCGAGAGCGAGCCTGTCCAGATATGCACCGGCGCATGGAACATCCATGAGGGCGATATCGTCCCCGTCGCGCTGCACAACTCCCTGCTGCCCGGCGGCGTGAAGATCACCAAGGGCAAGCTGCGCGGCGTTCCCTCCAACGGCATGCTCTGTTCGCTCAAGGAGCTTGGCATGACGACGCATGACTTCCCCTACGCTGTCATCACTCCCGCTGCTATCCTCGGCGACTATCACCCCATCGATCCGGAAAAGCCCTCCGTCGCCGCCGACATCAAGGCCGGTGACAGGATATTCGGCAAGGTCATCGCCGCTCAGGTCGAGCATGTTGAGACTGTCGGCTACTCCAGATACGCGCTCTCGCTCAGCACCGGGTCTGAGACTGTCAGCGCCGAGACCGGGTGCATGAACCTGCATGCGGGCGATCTGGTTGCTTACGACACGGCGAAAAACCACGTCTGCACGCTTGACGACCTGCGCGCAAAGCAGGAGGAGTTCCCCCACTGCATCACCGACGGCATCCTCATCCTCAGCGAGGACTGCAGGCCCGGTGACGACGTCGCCGTCCTGCTCGGGCTGGATGATCACGTCGTTGATTACGAGATCACCCCGAACCGCCCGGACTGCCTGTGCATGATCGGTCTTGCGCGTGAGGCCTCCGTCACGTTCAAAAAGCCCCTCAAGCTGCACACCCCCGTTGTCAATGCAGCCGCCGGCGGCAATATAAACGACATGGCAAAGATCATCATCGAGGAACCGGAGCTCTGCCCGCGCTACACTGCGCGCATGGTCAAGAACGTCAAGATCGCTCCGTCCCCCGCATGGATGCGCGAGCGCATCCGCAACGCCGGTATGCGCCCGATAAACAACATCGTCGATATCACGAACTACGTCATGATGGAATACGGCCAGCCGATGCACGCCTTCGACTTCAGCTGCGTCAAGGATCATGAAATCCATGTCCGCCTTGCCCGCGAGGGCGAGAGCATCCGCACGCTCGACGGTACCTCCCGCGCGCTGACCCCCTCCATGCTCTGCATCTGCGACACTGAGAAGCCCGTCGCGGTCGCGGGCGTCATGGGCGGCGAGAACAGCGAGATCGTCGGCGACACGGCAATGGTGCTCTTCGAGAGCGCGAACTTCAACGGCACCTCTATCCGCCGCACCGCTACCGCCCTCGGTATGCGCACCGACGCCTCCTCCCGCTATGAGAAGGGTCTGGACGTCTACAACACCTATGACGCCGTACAGCGCGCCTGCGAGCTTATAGAACTGCTCGGCGCGGGCGAGGTCGTCGACGGGATAATCGACGTTATCCCCAAGCCCCTGCCGCACACCGACGTCAAGCTCGAACCGGAGAAGATAAACGCCCTGCTCGGCACCGATATAGACGAGGCCACGATGCGCGATATCCTCATCCGCCTCGGCTTCACCCTCGAGGGCGACATTATCCATGTCCCCTCATGGCGCGGCGACGTTTCGCATTACTCCGACATCGCCGAAGAGGTCGCCCGCTTCTACGGCTATAATGAGATACCCACGCAGTTTGCCGGCAGCGCCACCACGAGCGGCGGCTTCAGCGAGGTACAGCAGTGTGAGCGCGAGGTCGGTCAGGTCTGCCGCAGCATGGGTCTGGATGAGATCATCACCTACTCCTTCATAAGCCCCAGCTACTATGACAAGATCCGCATGCCCGCGGACTCCCCGCTGCGCGACAGCCTCCGTATCTTGAACCCCCTCGGCGAGGACACCTCCATCATGCGCACGACCGTTCTCCCCTCGATGCTTGAGATCCTCACCCGCAACTACAATTACCGCAACAAGGCCGCCTATCTCTACGAGATCGGCAGAGTATACTTCAAGCGCCCCGACGGCACGGCGGACGAGCCGAAGATAGTCTCCCTCGGCGCATACGGCGCGGATGTCGACTTCTTCACCGTCAAGGGCTGGGTCGAAACTCTGATAAGCGACCTCGGCGCTGCAAAGCCCCGCTTCGCCGCCGAGAAGGAGAACGCCTCCTACCACCCCGGCCGCTGCGCGAAGGTCTATGTAGGCGATACCTGCATCGGCGTGTTCGGCCAGATCCATCCCGTTGTCGCAGCAAACTACGGCGTGGATGCCGAGCTTTACTGCGCGGAGCTGAGTTTTGACGCGCTCTACTCCGTCAAGGGCGCGACGCCCGTCTACAAGCCGCTGCCGCGCTTTCCGTCCGTCACGCGCGACATCGCCGTTGTGTGCGATGCGTCGATCCCCATCGGCGATCTGAGCGACTGCATCCTCGCCTCCGGCGGCCAGTACCTCAAGGACTGCACGCTCTTCGACGTGTACACCGGCCACCATATAATCGAGGGCAAGAAGTCCGTCGCCTTCTCGCTGACGATGCGCTCAGACGATCAGACCCTGACCGTCGAGCACGCAGACGAGACGGTCAAGGCCGTGCTCAAGGCGCTGGAAGAAAAGTTCGGCGCATTCATCAGATAAGGAAATAAAAAAGCAAAAACATCACAGCAAACCGGAACGGCTCCCTTTGTTTTTCAAGGGGAGCCGTTCTTCTTCCTTATTCGCTGAACCGCACATAAAATGACTTAGATTTTACATAAACCCTCTTGAAATTTTTGGAACGCGCGTCTATACTGTAATAGTTAGAATACATTTGTTCATTCGTTCATCGCTGATATATATATATATATATATATATTATGCATAGTATAATATATTGGCCGTTCAGTGCAGCGGATACTCTGCGATATACCGGCTTCACCGCCGGCGCCACATCCGTGTGTTCCTCTTACGGTATTACCTTCCCTCATTTCCGGGAGATAATATAAATTCTTAAAGAAAGGAGAAATCGAAATGAAAGGAAAGAAATTGGCATTTGCGGTCATACTTGCTCTCATAGTATGCCTTGTGCTTGTTCCCGTAAGCGCATTTGCCGAAGAACCTGGCGACACACCCGCAGCACCCGCTGTGGGCAGCGAAAGCGGCGCGCCTGAAGTCCCGGCTGAGCCTGAGACTCCGGCTGAACCCGAAACCCCGGCTGAACCCGAGACCCCGGCTGAACCCGAGACCCCGGCCGAACCTGAGACCCCGGCCGAACCTGAGACCCCGGCCGAACCTGAGATACCGGCTGAGCCTGAAACCCCGGCTGAACCCCAGAAGCCCACAATTGACTTTGAGGGCGACAATGGCGGTAAGACCCAGTTCAACATCGGCGAGGAGAAAAAGCTTGGCGACATTCTTACCGAGCTTGGCTACACCGGCGATATCGAAAGCGCCGAGGCAAGCGAAGGCTCACCCTTTGAGCTTGTGAAAGGTGAAGACGGCAGCTACACCGTTAAGGCCAGCACTGCCTTTGACACCGAGCACGGCATGACCGTCAGGATGGCTGACGGCACGGTCCTCACCATAACCGTCACCGACGACGGCGCTGTTGTCACTGCCAAAAAGGGCGATGATCTTCAGAGTGTGATCAATTCTGCTTCAAACGGCCAGACCATTCAGCTTGGCGACAATTTTACCGGTTCCATTACCATTGCGGCCGGCAAGACCATTACCATCGATCTGAACGGCAAGACACTTACCAACAGCGACAAACAGCACACGATCATAAACAACGGCAATTTGACCATTATTGACAGCGTCGGAGGCGGCAGAGTTGATAACATATCTCATGCCTGCGCAGCACTGCTCAACAACGGAACGGCTATCCTCAACGGCGGTACCTTTGACCGCAGTCAGGAAGCCGGTACTCTCTCCCCCTATGAAAACGGCGGTAACTCTTATTACACCATTGACAATCAGGGCAGCCTGACTGTCAACAGCGGTACAACTGTTACCACAGCCGGCGGCAAAGCAGGAGTCGGCGGTTATTCCAGCCTTGTTCGCAACGGCGACAATAATACCGACGCTACGCTGACCATTAACGGCGGCAGCTTCAGCGGTGGCCTCAACACCATAAAGAATGGTGAGCGCGGCACACTGACTATCAGCGGCGGTGAGATGACAAATACATCTCAGGCTGTCATTCTGAACTGGAACAACGCCGAGATCACCGGCGGTACTCTCGTATCCAACAACAAGTACGGCATTATTATGAATGCTAAGTACAGCGAGAATGCTGTCGGTCACCTTGTTATCAAGGGCGGTACCTTCAACGCCGGCAGCAGCAATACCATTATCAGCAAGTTCGGCGGCGGCTATGACAGTGATGACATACTCATCTCCGGCGGCAAGTTCAGCGTCAAGCCTGATGCGAAGTTCATCGCGGATGGTCTGGTAGCTTCTGCTGACGGCAGCATGTACACTGTCGGCAAGCCCGCTCCCGCAGTTGACCCCGCTCCCGCAGCGGATCCGGTTCCCGCGCAGTCCTCTACCAAGACCGAGGACAAGCAGGACGATAAGCTCGTCGAAGTAAAGAACGACGACGAAGAGGTCCCCGCAGACGTCAAAGTCGAAGGCTCCGTGGCCAAGATCACTGTGACCGATGAAAAGGGCACAGCGGCCAAGGCAAACGAAGTCACCATCAAGTCTGTCGCAGCTCTTGAAGAGCTCGGCGCTGCCGAAGCTTCCATCCAGTTCAATGAGAATGTCGTCGTTGAGCTCGATGTAGCAAGCATCAAGGCAGAGGGTGCCAGCAGCATTACGGTCAAATTCGAAGACGACAGCGTCCAGATCATTTGTGACGGCGCAGTTATCTTTGAGGCTGACCTGTCTGAATTCACGGCGTCCGGCGAGAAGCTCACCATCAAGTTTGTTGACGGTGTGCTCAAGGTATTCGACAGCAACGGCAAGCTCCTCAAGGAGTTTACGAATAAGTGATCTTACACAGATCCATGCGATGATCGGTATTATACCGTGGCGAAAGGGTCAGCCTCCCCAGAGGGTGGCTGACCCTTATTGATCCCGCTTTTTATCCGCCCGAAGCGGCGCTGATTCCCTGCGCATAACTTTGTTTATTCATCAATTAAGTAAGGAGCGTATATGAAAAAACTGCTTCCTATATTGATTTTAATAATATCTCTCAGCCTCGCCGCATGCGGTCAAGGCAGCGCCCCGGCGCAGCCTTCCCCTACCGAGCCTGACGTGTTCAAATCCGACATCACCGCCATCAATTTTATCGAGGGGCTGTGGACAGACGGGCGCGGCAAATTCATTGCCGCCTCCCGCGGCGACGGCGACCTCATTGCATGGAACACGAACATCTCCCTGCCGGCGTATGACCTATATGTCCTCGCGGACGGCGTTCTCCGCGGCGGTAACTCCGACGGCAGCATTACGCAGCTGCTCTCCTTCGCCCGCGTGGATGACGATATTATCACCGTCACCGAACTTCTAAGCGGCGAGACCGGCACCTACATACGCGATTCCTATTATCCCGACGCTTCAAGCCTTGATAACTCCTATGTCTTCCGGACAATGGATCATGCCGTGCTATATCTCTCGGGAATGTGGATGGACGATGAGGGCTGCTACCTCACCCTCTCGGTAATCGACGGCTCTGTGAGCGTCAGCTCCTCCTTGCCAATGCCGGACTGCGATTATATCGATTTTTATGACGGCGTTCTCTGCGGCTTTACGGAAAAGTCTGGCAGCACGGAGCGCACCGAGATATTCCGCTTTGATATAATCGACGCGGACAAGGTAAATGTCACCTCCTGCATTGACGGTACTCTCCACGAGCTTGGTCGGCTCAGCCATGAGCTTGACCCAAGTCTGCTGGACAGCAGGTATGTTTTCTCCGGCAATGAGCGTGCCTTTGCCTTTCTTGAGGGCACATGGCGCGATGAGCACGGAAATTATTTTCTCGTCGAGAATACCGGCGGGAAGATCTCCTGGAACACGAATCTTCCTCTTGACACCGGCTGCCTTTCATACGGCTTTGAGGACGGCGGTCTGGTCGGCACAGTGCTTGACGATGACGGCAAGGAGCAGAAGATACGCATCTATGATTTCCGGATAATAGACAGCGATAACATCGAGGTAAGCTATTACCCCGATGATAAGGAAGCAGTGAGCCTACAGCTTACGAGGCAGAAATGAGAGAGGAACAACATGCAGATATCCGATAATGAGCTGCCCGGCTCCGTACAAAAGCCAGATCAAGACGAGCTTGATCGGCTCACGCGGCATTTTTTTGAAGAGATCGACCGCCGCTTCAGCGGTAAATATATAATCTGGAGCCAGTGGGATCACGACAGCTGGGACAGTGACGCCGTCTATCTCTGTCGGAAGCTCGGCTATTCCTCCGGTGCCGACTTCCTGATGGCCTACGGCTATTCTATTGAGACCGACTCCGGCGTCCTGCGCCCGTGGTATTCCCCTGCCGTCTCTGACGCATCCGCTGCCGAGAGTTCATCAGCCGCCGGAACCGCGGCAGAGGCGGAGCCTCACACTGGCAAAATTTTCTCTATCCTGCCGAATAACAACAGCGGCTTTGTCCGCGACGACGCCACCGGCCGGGACTATTATTTCAATATCCGCAGCTTCACGCGCTGGATAGATAAGCTCGAAGTCGGGCGTCCTGTGCATTTCCGCGTTGAGGCGCGCATGGATCACCGCCGCGGCCGGCTGCGTGACACCGCAGTCGCCCTTGAGTACATAGACGATCCGCAGAATAGCCAAAAGTTTAATAATTCTTAACGAATTTTCGCCCGGTTTCGACTTTACTTGACTGCATTTTCTGTTATAATGTAGCCAAGAAGAAAGAGAAAAGGAGGGGAAAATCATGGAAGATTCGACCCGTAAGTTTACAGCGCTGGACAGTAAGACCGAGATGAGAGAGATTTTATCGTCCGTGTATAACTCCCTCATGGTGAAGGGATATAACCCGATAAATCAGATCGTAGGCTACATTCTCTCTGAGGATCCTACTTACATCACCAATTATAACAATGCCAGAACGCTCATCTGCCGTATCGACAGGGACGAGCTTATGCAGGAGCTGCTCAAGAATTATCTTGACAAATAAGCCCTTTGCAGGAATGAAAAACTCAGGAAGCCGCGGCTTTCTGAGTTTTTCATTTTCCGCACAGCGCGGTTATGAGTCCGGCAATTGCGCCTTCATCGTTGCTGCACGTCACGATATCGCAGATATCCTTTATCCCCTGCGCGGCGTTCGACGGACAGGCGGCAATGTCCGCGTGTCGAAGCATCTCATAGTCGTTAAAATAGTCCCCGATGCAGGCAAGCTTCCGCTCACCAGCCCCGATGTACTCGCGCGCATAGGCTATTCCCGCCGCCTTGCTGACGTCCCGGCGGATGATCTCAAGATAAATGCTGCTTGAGCGCGCAGCGGTAACATGGCTATAGGACGCAAAGCGCGCAGTCGCCTCCTCCACGCCCTGCATGAGCGCGGGATCAGGCAGGATGTAGCAGGCCTTCACGTATGGCCCGGTGAGGAAATCCTCCTGCGTTATATATCTTCTTAAAAGTCCGTCAGGCGCGGGGTGCCCGTCCCCGATACGCACCTGATAGATACCGTATTCATCGGCGGCAGCAAGCACCAGCTCAGTGCGTTTTTCGCACAGCTCCAAGACCTCGCGGCGAAACTCGACCGGCAGCAGGATTTCACGCACGACCTTCTTATCGCGCGGAGAATACACTATCGCCCCGTTGCCGCAGACGACTGGTGCGCAGATAAGCCCCTCAGGGAAGAAGTCCATGATATCCGGGTACTGCCGCCCGCTGGCAATGGAGAACAGACCTCCCTGCGCGACAAAGCTCTCCAGCGCGCGGAGGTTCTCTTCCGGCACGATAGGCCCGCGGCTCCAGTCGGAGAGGGCCGTGCCGTCCATATCGGCGTAAATTATCAGTTCATCAGCTTTCATGCTCTGATTATAATATGGAGCATCCGCTTTTGTCCAGTACGGACGCTTGACTGAATTTGTCAATTTTTCACAATTGTCAGCTTTGTTATGGATATGCGGTCATTGACTTTGCTATAATATGCGTATAAGTAAACGACACCCACATACGCCAAAGGAGGTAAATGTTATGCTTAAGGGAATAGCCGCTTCAGCGGGCGCGGCAGTCGCGGAGCTTTTCCGTCTCAGCGCGCCCGACCTGTCCGTTGACAGTACCGCCTGCTACGAGCCGGGCGGTGAGCGCGGAAGATACCAGAGCGCCGCGGAAACCGCGCTTGGCGAGCTCGACGCGCTCTACGACATGGCGATGGGAACGGACGAAGCGACCGCGCAGGTCTTCGATATCCACCGCATGATGCTGGATGACCCCGACTTCTGCGACGGCATTGAGGACGGCATCAGCGCCGGTCACTGTGCGGAGTTTGCCGTGCAGCAGACGGCGGACATGCTCGCCGGTATGTTCCTCGCGATGGAAGGGGACGAATACATGCAGGCGCGCGCCGCCGACGTGCGCGACGTTGCGGGCAGACTCATCCGCATCCTCAAGGGCATCAGCGAGGGAGGGGAACATTTTGAGCATCCTGTGATCGTTGCCGCGGAGGATCTGCTGCCGAGCCAAACCGTGCGTCTGGATAAGACGAAGGTGCTCGGCTTCGTGACGAAGTACGGCTCTGTTACCTCGCACTCCGTCATTCTGGCAAAGACGCTGGGCATCCCCTGCATCGTCGGCATGGGCAGCAATTATGACGCGCTCCCCGAAAAGTGCACCGTCGCGATCGACGGCTCCACGGGTGAGGTGCTCCCCGATCCTGATGCCGCGGCCATCGCCGATTTCAACGCCCGCGCAGCAAGCTTCAAGGCACAGCAGGCGGAGCTTGCGCAGTACAAGGACCGCAAGGCGGTGACGAAGTCTGGCCATGAGGTGCTGGTCGTGGCGAACATCGGCTCTCTTGACGATATCGATGCGGTCATATCCAGCGGCGCGGACGGCGTCGGTCTGTTCCGCAGCGAGTTCATATTCCTCAACAGCGAGGACTTCCCCGATGAGGAGACACAGTTCAATATTTATAAGGAAGTGCTCTCTCGGCTCGCGCCGCGCCCCGTCGTCATAAGGACACTCGACCTCGGCAGCGACAAGCAGGCGCCGTATTTTGGTATTGATAACGAAGATAACCCCGCCATGGGCTACCGCGCCATCAGGATATGCCTGAAGGAGCCGCACATCTTCCGCGCCCAGCTGCGTGCGCTGCTGCGCGCCTCGGTGTACGGGAACCTGAACGTGATGTTCCCGATGATAAGCCGCCTCGAACAGGTGCGGCAGATAAAGGAGATCGTCGCCGGACTCAAGGCGGAGCTTGACGCCGAAGGGATAGCTTACAGCGACAGCATCCAGTTCGGCATCATGGTCGAGACTCCCGCCGCCGCGGTCATGAGCGATGTGCTGGCAAAGGAGGTCGACTTCTTCTCCCTCGGCACGAACGATCTCACGCAGTACACCATGGCCGTCGACCGCATGAACGCGCGTGTCAGCGACCTGTTCGACTCCGCCGATCCCGCGATCCTGCGCCTCATTGAGCTGACCGCGAAGAACGCGCACGATGCCGGTATATGGGTCGGTATATGCGGCGAGTCCGCGGCGAACACCGCGCTGACGGATTTCTACATGTCCGTCGGCATTGACGAGCTGTCGGTCTCCCCGTCCTCCGTCGCGGCGGTCAAGCGCGCAGTGCTTGAAAGCTGAACAAACGATATGCCCTGCTGCCAACACTCAATGTGTTGGCAGCAGCTTTTTATGCACAAAAGCCTTGAATGCTCAGCCGTGGGATGGTATTCTTTATTTATTATACAAGAGACAGGAGCAATACAAATGACGACTGAAAAGCTTTATTATATCGACAGCCACATGTTCGCCTTTGAAGCCAAGGTGCTCGAGTGCCGCAAGGAAAAGAACGGCTGGGCAGTGATACTTGACCGGACGGCCTTCTTCCCCGAGGGCGGCGGGCAGCTTGCCGATACGGGGTATATCGGCTCCGTGCTCATCACCGATGTACAGGAGCGCGGCGGCGAGATACTGCACTATACCGACGCTCCGCTTGAGCCGGGTCTGGCCGTTGCCTGCCGTCTCGACGCCGAGCAGCGCCTGCGCCGTATGCAGAACCACTCAGGTGAGCACATCGTCTCCGGGCTTATCCACGGCAAGTACGGCTATGATAATGTCGGCTTCCACATGGGTGCCGAGTGCATGACCATAGACTTCAGCGGTGAGCTTGACTGGGAGCAGCTCATGGACATCGAGCAGCGCGCGAACGAGACCGTCCGCGCCGACATTCCCGTGCACGTATGGTTCCCGGACGCTGAGGAGCTCGCGCAGCTTGAATACCGCAGCAAGCTTGAGCTGACGGAGAATGTGCGCATAGTTGAGATCGGCGATATCGACCGCTGCGCCTGCTGTGCGCCGCACGTCTCGCGCACCGGCGAGGTGGGCGTGATAAAGATACTCGACTGCCAGCGCCACCGCGGCGGCGTGCGCGTGAGCGTCGTGTGCGGGATGGATGCGGTCGAGGATTACCGCGCAGTCCAGACTGGCGTGACCGCGGTATCGCGCGCGCTGAGCGCAAAGCGCGGTGAGGTCGCCGCGGCGGTCGGCAGGATACTTGACGAGAACGCGCGCCTCAAGGAGCGCGCATCGGCGCTGAGCGCGGAGCTTGTGCGCGTGAAGGCCGAAAGCGCCGCGGAGACGGATGGAAACATATGCGTCTTTGACGGTATCCTTGATGAGATCGCCCAGCGGGAGCTTACAAATCTCCTGATGGAAAAATGCGGCGGCATCTCCGCGGTATTCTCCGGCAGCGACAAGGACGGCTGGCGTTACATCATCGGCAGCAAAACCGTTGACCTGCGCCGCGAAACCAAACGCATCAACGCCGCGATAAACGGACGCGGCGGCGGGACGGAGCGGATGATACAGGGACGCGCGCTCGCCGAAAGGGGTTACATAACTTCCGAAATTTTGTCTCTAAAGTTCGATTGTTAATAAAAGGTTCACATGTTTAGACATAAATCAGCAAATTGTATAGCGTATGCATACAAAAAAGTTGTGTTTTATGACACTTTTGCCCAAATAACAATTGACAGTTTGTTGACGATTTGTTAAAATATTGCCGTGTGAGTGGGGGCGTGTTTTGCACGCCCTGAAAAATGGAAACAAAAATTTGGAGGGTTATCTGTGAAAGATCTCAAGCATCTGATCTACTTTGAGAATCTGCTTCAGGAAGCCAATAACGAGCTTGTCCAGAAGGCCAAGGCCAACGGCGAGTACGCGATAGGCTACACCTGCTACTTCATGCCTGAAGTTCTTCTCGACCTGCCCGGCTGCTTCTCCGTCAGACTGAGAGCGCCGCGATGCACTTCCCCTGACATTGCGACCTACTATATGTCCGCGCGTGTCTGCCACTATGCAAGAAGCCTTCTTGAGAGAGCTCTCGAGGGCGGCTTCAACTTCCTCGATGCGCAGATGGCGACCGAGACCTGCACCGGCACCTGCCGCTTCCAGGAGCACCTTCAGCAGAAGCACCTTGACTCCGTCAAGGATATGAGAATTATCAACAACGATAATTTCTTCTGCGAATTCTCCGACGTTCCCTTCAAGAACAATGAGAACGGCTATGCTCACTTCCGTGAGCAGCTGCGCGCCCATGTTCTTCAGCCCCTGCATGAAAAGCTTGGCATCGACGTTTCCGATGAGGCCATCATGAAGACCATCGAGCGCCACAATGAGGTCTGCCGCCTGATAAACGAGATCGGCGACTACCGCAAGCTTGATAACCCCACCATCACCGGCTATGAGTTCCACGTCATCCAGCTTGTCAGCCAGGTCTGCCCGAAGGACCTTATCCTCCCCTACCTGCGCGAGACCGCCGAGGAGCTCAAGACCCGCGAGCCCGACGACCGCTGGCCGTTCCGCTGCAAGGTCGTCCTTGCCGGTTCCGAGAACGACGACCCCGACTTCACCAAGCTCATCGAGAGCTGCGGCGCGGAAGTCGTTGCCGACCGTTACTGCTACGGCGCTGTCGAGAGCCGTATCCCCATCGTCGTCAAGGAAGGCCAGGAGCCGCTTGACGCTATCGCACGCCACTATCTCGACACCTCCAACTGCCCGCGCTTCATGCCGCAGGACACCATGCGCGCAAGAAAGCAGCGCATTGCCGACCTCGCCAGAGACTACCATGCCGACGGCGTCATCGTCGCTTCCAACAAGTTCTGCGAATACTGGAGCTATGAGCGCGTCATAGACACGGTTGTGCTGCCGCGTGACTTCGGTCTGCCGGTGTGCTCGATCGAGAAGGAATACATAAATTCCGCCTCCGGCCAGCTGCGTACCCGCTTCCAGGCCTTTGTTGAGAGCATTGAGATCAAGAAGATCCAGGAGGGCAAGTAAGATGGCTAAGAAGAACATTGATTACAAGAAGCTGATGAAGGACTTCTGGTACGGCAAGCCCCATGGTGAGCGCCGTCTGGGAGACATCCGCGAAGATAAGACCGGCCTTTACAAGCACAGAGAGTGGCGCGGCGTAAAGGACACGATGTACTACTTCTATAACATCTGGCTGTATAACTACATCCACATGGTCATGGACGTTATGAAGTACGGCGGCGTCGTGAACTTTGCAAAGGGCGTATGGCGCTACCGCTGGGTCGGCCAGACCTATCTGCCCGTTCTGCACTGGTTCGACCGCGGCATGGAAGGTATGCGCGGCGAGGCTCTGAAGGCCTCCGCATGGCACTATCGCGGCATGGTCAACGCGACCATCGTCCAGTTCATGCGCATGTTCGTTGCAGACACCAAGCTGCACGGCGGCAAGAAGAACGACGCATACTATCACACCATTGCCCATAACGAGACTGTTTGGGGCGGTATGTTCTACCCCTGGTCCGATAAGTTCCAGAACGTTCCTCTGGAAATGATCCCCTACTTCGTCACCTGCCACGTCAATTCCCACACCGTCCTTAACTACATCGACGCTGTCCAGTCCATCGGTCTGCCCGGCGACCCGTGCCCGATGTGCCAGGCTGAGTCCGGTCTATTCGTCCTTGACGACGTTCCCGACTACGCACCCATGGTCATCACCTGCAACGAGGCCTGCGACGCTTCCGTCGCTACCTCCGTGCTTCAGGACTGGTTCTTTGACAAGCCCCTCTTCGCGCTGCCCATGCCTATGCTCTTCGATGATCCTCTGGTCAAGAAGCACTGCATGAACGAGATCGAAGAGTGCTGGAAGTTCATTGAGGATCAGACCGGCGTTCCCTTCAACTGGGAAGTCCTCAAGGAGCGCATAGAGTCCCAGAACAAGCTTCAGGAGTTTGAGTGGGAGAAGTGGGACGTTGCCGCACATACCAACTACTATCCCGTCAACGGCGTCGCTCAGGCGCTCTACCGTATCTACCAGAGTCAGTACGGCGATCTTCCCGTGTGGCATGAGGTCGACGCGAAGGTCCGCAAGATCCTCAACAAGTGCGTTGAGAAGAAGATCAACTCCTTCCCCAACACCCGCCACAGAGTTATCGCATGGTCCTGTGCACCTCTGTACTATTCCAACTGGTGCACTTGGGCTTACAACTGCTGGGGTCTGAACGTCATCATCAATATGGACTCGCTGATGTTCGACATGACCATCCGCACCGATTCCTACGAGCACTGCCTCGAGGATATGGCTCAGTACCACATGTGGGCTCCGATGCGCCGTATGGCCGTCGGCGGCATGAAGCACTTCTTTGAGCTGTGGGAGTACAAAGAGAAGTTCAACTGCGACATGGTCATGATGTACGACCAGCTCCAGTGCAAGGGCGCACAGGGTCTGCACGGTCTGTTCGAGGACGAGTTCCGCGACAGGAACATCCCCGCGATCTGGATGCCGCACGCTCTGCCCGACAGCCGCACCGTCTCCAGAATGGAGATCCGCCGCATAATCAACGACTACATGAGCACCGTCATGCACGAAGAGCCGCTTGATCCGTCTCTGCTTGACTTTGACG
>CAKTKV010000008.1 GCA_934572355.1 uncultured Oscillospiraceae bacterium | reverse complement strand
GTGAAAACCGTGGTGGATTCGAACCGAGGGCGCTTAGAAACGTGCCGGGGGCACGTTTCAACCCGAGGCGGCCTGCCCGCAGGCAGGCGAATCCACCTTATTTATTGCCTGCTTACACCTTGGCCTCACGTGCACGTAAAAGCCTCGAAAATGCCGTTGACCCAAACCGTGACCCAAATGCGGATAGGAGCAGAAAGCACCGGACAGTTTTTGCCCGGTGCTTTCTGAGTTTAGGAGTCTCTTTTTATCCGATTCCGGTTTGTGCTGACATGAATCCTCCGATTTTTTATTTTGGGGACCACTGGCTGCATTGGCAGGGTGTGATATAGCAAAATGCAATTTTCATGATTACGGCTGATAATGTTCAAAGTATATGTCGACTGGCTGAAGCATCCAAAGCAAGAAGAGCCAAGGCACTGACCATCAGCAATCGGTGTCTTGGCTTTTCTTTGATATAGCGATGCAGTTTTTGACCTTTTGGGATGTTGACACTCATCATAGTTTCAAACGTTTTGCAAGTAAAAGTTTAGACAAATATAGGATATTGACAAATTATTTTCCCGGCGTTATAATCCGTCAGACCAGTATTTTAAGGTTTAGCAATAAAGCCAATTCCGGACTGAGGAGGTTTCAGATGAGCATCCAGATAATTGTAGACTCGACAGTGGATATGCCGGATCGTATCAAAGAGCGTTTTCGCGTCGTTCCGCTGACCGTGCATTTCGGAGATGAGGAATTTATTGACGGTGTGACGATAGACAAGGCGCGCTTCTACGAACGCCTCGTTGAAAGCGACGTCTTGCCTACAACGAGTCAGGCCACGCCTGCAGCGTTCCAGAAAGTGTTTGAAGAAGTTACCGCAGCAGGAGACAGCGCCGTTGTTATAACTATTTCTTCTAAGCTTTCAGGTACTTATCAAAGCGCTTGCATTGCCGCGGAGGATTTTGATAATATCTTTGTTGTGGACAGCATGACTGCCGCTATCGGGTCCGGTATTCTTGCCGAGCACGCGATGAAGCTGGCGGAGACCGGGATGAGCGCGGAGCAAATTGCCGAAGAACTCGAGGAAAAGAAAGCGGATGTGTGCCTCATAGCATTGCTGGACACGCTTGAATATCTGAAGAAAGGCGGGCGCATCTCTAAGACGACTGCGTTTGCCGGAGGTATTCTTAACATCAAGCCTGTGCTCACCATTCAGGATGGGGAAGTCGTTGTTATCGGAAAAGCACGCGGCTCAAAGCAGGGCAATAACCTGCTCGTAGAGAAGATACACAACAGCGGCGGCATAGATTTTTCAATGCCGATACTGCTTGGCTACTCGGGATTGAGTGACGTGCTCCTGAAAAAGTATGTAGAGGACAGCCGCGCGCTCTGGCAGGAGGGAACTGATACGCTTGATTCCACTTTGTTGTGCAGCGTTATCGGGACTCATACCGGCCCCGGTGTTGTTGCCGTTGCGTTTTTCAAAAAAAGCAGCGCACAATGATTAAAGCTCCAAGAGTATCCGTGAACTGTAAACTATGTAGCCTATAAATTAGACAGACCTGTGAAGCGTTTCGCTTGTGGGTCTGTTTTACTATACATTAGACAGCAGATTTTACCGTTTCATTATTGGAAGCAGTCATGTAAAGCAGAGCTTGCATACCGAATTTCGCACGGTGCAAGCTCTGCTTGCTTGTAAAAATGAAAAAATGAACCTGTTTCGCATACACATCAAAATATGCGTAGAATCAATCTGCGTGGGCGGCGCGGATATCCTTTGTAGAGCCGCGCACCTTCAGCACGCAGGGGTATTTGAACTCCATGGAAGAAATGATGCGGCTGTCGCTCTCCATGGCGGAGATCAGCATCTGACATGCCGTATAGCCCATGTTGCTCGAGGGCATCTCCACCGTTGTGAGCGGCGGGAAGATCATCTCGGAATACATGATGTTATCCAGCCCGATCACGGAAATGTCCCCCGGCACGGAAACACCGGACTGATTGAGCGCCTGGATGACGCCGTAGGCCGAAAGGTCGTTTATCGCGATGATGGCGGTGTAGCCAAGCTGCTTGTAATCCTGCTGTTTGGCAAGCTGCTTGCCGACCTCAAATTCGTACTGACCTGTCAATGATTCGCTCTCGACCTCGGCGGTGTAAACGTCGCTGTCGGTAAAGCGGATACCGCTTTGCCTGAGCTCATCACGCACCCCGGCCAGAACCTTCTGCCTGAACTTTTTCGTTATCGGCGTCGAGAGAAAGGCGATCTTCCTATGGCCGTAGTCCACAAGGTGCCTTGCCGCCATGCGTCCGCCGAGGTAGCTGTCGGAGACGGCGTTGATGGCATTGTCAAGTTCGAACTCTGCCTCAAGCAGCGCGACCTGCCCGCCGGAGTCGATATAATGCTTGAGCGTGTCCGGACTCGTGTCCACGGAGACGATGAGCAGAGACATGACGCGGCTGTGCAGCAGGAACATGATGCTGCTGCGCTCCTGCTCTATGCTTCTGTGAGAGGAGAACAGGCGTATCTCGTGCCCGTTCACCATGGCGGCGGATTCAATGCCGAAGACGACCTGATTGTAAAACGGGTTTTGCAGGGACGGCACGATGATGCCGATAGCTCCGCTGGAATTGCTGCGCAGGAGCTGACCGAAAATATTCGGCACATAGTTGAGCTCCTTGGCGGCGGCGAGGACGCGCTTCCTGACCTTGTCGCTGACAGGGTACTTTGAGCCGCTGAGCACTCTGGATGCGGACGCGACCGAGACCCCGGCGCGCGCGGCGACGTCGGAGAGGTTCGCGCCAACGGATGGCTGTTTCATTAAGTTCACCGTCTTTCCTTTTTTCTGTAATCTGTAATATATAGTAAATCAACGTAAAGAAAACGTCAAGAAAAAGAAAAGGTTTTCTATAAAAATCAAGCTTTTCAAATGTCAAAATCTTTAAGAGACTTTGAACACGCTCAAAAATGTCGGCTTCCTTATGCTATTTTTACAAAAAAGAACAAAAAATATTGTTTAGAAAGCAAAAGAAAATACACTTTACAGAAAACGTTTTCTGGTGTATTCTCAAATCATGATGCGGCGGCAGATATGACCCCGCACAGACAAACAACTTTTACAGGAGGAAGAAAATGAAAAAAACACTGGCGATGATCCTTTGCCTCGTTCTCTGCGCAGCTCTGTTCGCAGGCTGCGGCAGCACCGCTAAAGCTCCCGCTGCGGCCCCCGCGGCAGACAGCGCAGCCGATGCGGCACCCGCAGAGGCAATAACCCTCAAGCTCGCCGACAACGGCGCAGACACCATGCCCAACGTTATCGCGGCGCGCAAGTTTGCTGAGCTCGCGAACGAGTACACCAACGGCACTGTCACCGTTGAGGTTTTCAGCAACGGCGTTCTCGGTGACGAAGCTTCCGTCGCTGACCAGCTTCAGGCCGGTACCCTCGACATGGCTCGTATCTCCACCACCGGTATGGCTCCCAGCTGCCCCGCACTCAGAGCAGCCTCCATGCCTTTCCTCTTCGCTACCGATCAGGCAAAGTATGACGCATTCGACGGCGAGTTCGGTCAGGCTCTGACTGAGGCAGTCCTTGAGGACACCGGTATTGTGAACCTCACCTACTTCTTCGCGACCGCACGTTCCTTCTATACCGTTGACAAGCCCATCACCTGCGTTGCAGACATGGCCGGCCTGAAGATCCGCTCTCAGGAAGACCCCATCGTCATGGCTATGTTCGAGGCTCTCGGCGCGAAGGCCACCCCGATGAACTACTCCGAAGTCTACTCCGCACTCGAGACCAAGATCGTTGACGGCGCAGAGAACGACATGACCTCTTACTACACCTCCGGCCACTATGAGGTCGCTCCTTACTACAGCCTTGATAAGCACACCGCTCTCGGCTCCCTCTTCTGCATCAGCGGCAAGGCATGGGATTCCCTCAGCGCAGATCAGCAGGATGCACTCAAGAAGGCCGCTCAGGAAGCCTCCATGTACGACCGCGAGCTGCTTGAGACCTCCGAAGCTGAGTCCCGCGCAGCTGTCGAAGCAGGCGGCGCGACCATCATCGACGTCGACATTTCCGAATTCCAGGATGCTTGCAGCAGCGTTTACGAACTGTACCCCGAGCTCAAGGAGTACCTTGACCTGATCAAGTAATAGGCCTCGGACACAGACGACACTTTCCGTATAACGAGAGCATTCCGCTCTCGTTATACATTTAAAAAGGGGTTTTACAATGAAATTTGTCGACAAAGCAGATTCTTTTTTCAAGAAAATAATAAAAGTCGAAAAGGCTTTGGGCGCGCTGTCACTGTTTATAATGCTGGTCATTTGCTTCAGCGCGGTCATAATGAGATATGTTTTCAACGATCCGTGGACATGGAGCGAAGAAGTCATCCTCGTCATCCTTGTTATCTTCGGCTATCTCTGCATTTCAATTGACGTTTATAACGATGAGCATATCGCTCTCACGTTCCTGTATAACGCAGTACCCAAGTGGGCAAAGACAGCCTTGGACTGCCTGCGCCACGTTCTTATCGGGGGCTTTTTTCTCCTTATGGCTAAATACGGAGTTCAGATATACCAGATAAAGGCAAACAAGCAGCTGGCTGCGACCGGTTGGTCTCAGGGCATTGTTTATTTCGCGCAGGTAGTGGTTTCCGTTCTCGTGGTTTTCTTCTGCGTGATGAATCTTTTGAAGGTCATTGTCCACAGCGCGGACAAGAAGGAAGACAGCGCCGCGCAGCAGACTGAAACTGAAAATGGAGGCGAAAACGTATGAGCACAGTTACAACCGGCATCCTTATTCTTTTCGGCACGCTTCTGGTGCTTATCTGCCTGCGCATACCCATAGCCTTCTCGCTCGGTATCGCGGCGGTCGTCAGCGCGCTCTACCTTGATATCCCCCTGCTCAACATCTTCATGAAGATGGTCACGAGCATGCAGAGCTTCGTCATAATCGCGGCTCCGTTCTTCATCGTCATGGCACAGATCATGTGCGACGGCGGCGTCACCAAGAAGCTTATGAACTTCTGCAACCTTATCGTCGGCCGCATCCGCGGCGGCACGGCGCTGGTGAACATCATCGTCTCCATGCTCTTCGGCGGTATCTCCGGCAGCTCCACTGCCGATGTTTCCTCCATCGGCGCTATGCTCATCCCCGCAATGGTGGATGAGGGCTACGACGCGGACTATTCCGTCGCTGTTACCGTTACCTCCTCCCTTGAGGGCGTCATGATCCCGCCCAGCCAGAACATGCTGTTCTACGCCGTGGCGGCCGGCAGCGGCCTGTCCATAAGCACTCTGCTTATCTGCGGCTATATCCCCGGTGTTCTTCTCACGCTCGGCCTGTGCATCCCCGCTCTCATCATCGCGAAGAAGCGCAACTACCCCATCATGGTCGTCAACACCCAGGGGCAGAAGCTGAAGATCGTCTTTGAGGCGCTCGCCGGCCTGATGGCTATCGTCATCATCGTCGTCAGCACCACCTGCGGTATATGCTCGGCTACCGAGTCTGCCGCTATCGCCGCGGTTTACGCTCTGCTGGTTTCCGTTTTCATTTACAAGTCCCTGACCTTCAAGCAGTTTGTAAACTCCTTCTTCTCCGCGCTTCCGATCATGGCAATGTCTCTTGCTATCATCGCCTGCTCCAACGCGTTCAGCTACGTGATGAGCTACCTCAAAGTGCCTGAGCTCCTCAGCAACGCCGTTCTCAGCATTTCCCATAACCCCAACGTCATCATCCTTCTCATGCTCATGCTGATGATCGTGCTGGGCTGCTTCATGGATATGGGCGTTCTGATCTTTGTCTCCACGCCTATCCTTTATCCTCTGGCTGTCGGCACCCTCGGCATGAACCCGTACCACTTCGGCGTCGTGCTGGTGTTCGGCTTTGCTATAGGTCTCTGCACTCCCCCTGTCGGTACCTCTCTGTTCCTCGGCTGCAAGATCGGCAAGATATCGGTGGAAAGCTCGCTCAAGGCTTTCATACCGTTCTATCTTATCATGCTCGTGCTGCTGTTCGTCTTCGCATATGTTCCCGAGGCTTCTCTCTGCCTGCCGAGGTGGCTGGGCCTTACGGTATAAGTGTGGCATGGCGGTGAACAATGGTCATCAACGAATTTTCACTGAAGGCGCTTACCGGGTTCTATGAGAACGAACTGGTAAACAACTTCCTCAGCTTCTGGCTTCCCAGGTGCGAGGACAAGGAAAACGGCGGCTTTCTCAACTGCTTTGACAATAAGGGAGAGCACCTCGTTTCCAAAAACAAGTATTGCTGGAGTCAGGGGCGCTTTGTCTGGATCTTCTCGAAGCTTGCCTCCACCGAGGCACCCATTTTCTCGGACGCACAGCGGGCGGAATTTCTGAGGCTTGCCAAGAACGGCGCGGACTTTCTCGAAGCACATGCACTCATCCCGGGCAGGAATATATGCTCCTTCCTGCTCGATGAAAAGGGAAACCCCATCCTCGTCGACGGCGCTGACAGGCTCGATATGAGCATTTATGCCGACTGCTTTGTAATAGCCGGCATGGCGATGTACGCGCTCCAGTCGGGCGAGGAGGGGAAATACAGGTTCGCGAAGGATCTCTATCTCTCCGTCCTCGACAGAGTGGAAAGAAACGACTTCCAGACGCTCCCGTACCCTCTGTCCAAGAGCCTGCGAGCGCACGGGATACCTATGATCCTCTCAAACATTTCAAAGGATATCCACTTTGCGGCAAAGCGTTTTGATCCGGAGTATGCCGGTACCGCGGCGGAGAATATGTGGCGCTTCTCAAGCGACACGCTCAGCCACTTCATGGACGGCGATCACCTTATACATGAGGTGATAACGGCGGATAACAGGTTCTTCCCCCAGACTCTGGGCGATCACATTAACCCCGGCCACTCCATCGAGGACGCGTGGTTCATGCTTGACTCGGCGGAGATAAACGGGCACAGCGAGAGCTTTGCGGATATCTTCCAAATGGTACTCTCCACGCTTGATGCGGGCTGGGATGAGCAGTACGGCGGCATCCTGCATTTCGCCTCCGTCCGCGGCGGCGAGCCTGACGGGGACAACAGCGGCTTTGAAACCGAGCCCATGTCCGTGCAGCTCAGCGGCTGGGGCGATAAGCTCTGGTGGCCGCACTCCGAGGCGCTGTACACGACGCTGCGCTGCTATGCGCAGTCCGGTGACGCGCGCTTCCTGGATTGGCACGAGAGGGTGTTCAACTATGCCTACAGCACCTTCCCCAATACCGACCCGAATATAAGAGAATGGGTACAGATCCGCGAGCGCAGCGGCGACGCCTGCGAGAAGGTCGTCGCGCTGCCGGTAAAGGACCCGTACCACGTAATGAGAAATCTAATTTTGATAATAGAGCTGCTGTATAAGATCGCAGCCGGAGAACAGTGATGAAAAGAGAATTTTTCGTAGATAAACTTCGCGTTGTAATTACGGACACCCGCGATGAGATGGGAGCGGCAGCAGCTTCCGACGCGGCAGAGTACATGCGTGCGCAGATAGCAAAGCTCGGCGGCATCTCCGCCATCTTTGCCGCAGCTCCCTCGCAGAACGAGGTGCTCGAGCATGTGAGCCGTGAAGATATTGACTGGAGCAAGGTAACGGCGTATCATATGGATGAATATGTCGGCCTCGCGCCTGATGCGCCGCAGCGCTTCGCAAGATACCTTGACGCGCACATCTTCTCGAAGGTGAACTTCGGCAAGGTCAACTATCTCGCCGGGGACGACGGAAAGCTCAACCCCGCCTATAGCGACATGTTTACCCACAACCGCGCGGATATATGCTTCATGGGCATCGGTGAAAACGGGCACATCGCCTTTAACGATCCCCCTGTTGCCGACCTCTTTGACGATAACTTTGCCAAGGAAGTGAAGCTGGACGATGTCTGCCGCATGCAGCAGGTACACGACGGCTGCTTTGCAAGCTTTGACCTTGTCCCCGAGAAGGCCATCACGCTTACCGTGCCTACCCTCCTGCGCACGAGCAAGCTGATCTGCGCCGTTCCCGGTTCGACGAAGGCAAAGGCCGCGTATGATATGCTCAACGGCCCCATCGGCGTTGAGTGCCCCGCGTCATCGCTCAGACTGCACCCCGACGCGACTCTGTATCTGGACGCTGACGCCGCGGCGCTGCTGAAGGTATAAGCTTCATGCCGTCTCACGGAAAGCAGGGGAGCCTGCTCACAGGTTTTTCTGTGACAGGCTCCGCTTTCCGCGGGCGGCATTTGTACGATTTTTAAAGGAGAGCTATGAAAACTGTTTTCACGAACGGCAGAATTATCCTCGCTGACAGGATCCTCGACGGCTACAGCGTGATCGTCGAGGACGGCGTTATCTCTGACGTGACCAGGGGCAATACCGCGGCGGACAAGGTCGTCGACCTTGGCGGCCGCTACCTCGCTCCCGGCTTTATCGACATGCACACCCACGGCGCGGGCGGCCATGATTTTATGGACGGCACCGAGGAAGCCATAAAGGGCGCGTGCATGACCCACATGAGCCACGGCACGACCTCCATCGTACCCACGACGCTGACCTGCCTCAACGGTGAGCTGTTCAATTTCTTTGAAGTCTACCGTAAGGTAAAGGCCGATTGGCACGAGGGACCGAATCTCCTCGGCATACACCTTGAAGGCCCGTTCTTCAACGCCGCGCAGGCCGGTGCGCAGGATCCCAAGTTCCTGCAACTGCCGACGAGGGAGAACTTCATGCCGATCCTTGAGGCCGGCGGCGCGGACATTATGAGGATCTCCGTGGCCGTTGAGCTTGAGGGCGCGCTCGAACTCGGCGAAGAGCTCAAGAAGCGCGGCGTCATCGCCGCCATCGGGCATTCAGACGCAACTTATGCCGAGGTCGCGAAAGCGGTCGAGGCCGGGTACAGCTTCGTGACACATCTGTACTCGGGCATGTCGGCTCTGCACCGCGTCGGCCCGTACAGAGTGCTCGGCGTTGTGGAATCGGCCTATCTGTTCGATGAACTCGGCGTTGAGATAATTTCGGACGGAAAGCATCTGCCGCCGGAGCTTCTGAGACTGATAGTCAAGAACAAGGGCATCGACAACATCTGCCTTATCACCGACTCAATGCGCGGCGCCGGAATGCCCGAGGGCTCACGCCCCAAGCTCGGCAGCCTCACGAACGGGCAGGAGACGCTCATCCGCGACGGCGTCGCGATGATGCCCGACCTCAAGGCCTTTGCCGGAAGCGTCTGCACTACCGACAGATGCGTGCGCACCATGTATAAGCTCGCGGGCGTGTCCCTGCCCAACGCTGTGCGCATGATGACCGCAAACCCCGCGAGGGTGCTCGGCATAGACGGCAGCAAGGGCACGATCGCGAAGGGCATGGACGCCGACCTCGTCGTTTTCGATGAGGACATCAATATCTCCTCGGTGTACGTCGGAGGAGAGCCGCGCTATACGGCAGAGTGATCAATATACGGAGGAACCTGAATTATGCAAATGACATGGCGCTGGTACGGTGAGGGCAACGACCCCATCACCCTTGCCGATATCAAGCAGATCCCCGGTGTGACCGGCATCGTCTGGGCGCTTCACAATAAGCTGCCCGGAGAGATATGGACCGTTGAGGAGATAGAGGAGGTCCGCCAGCAGATCGAAGGCGCGGGCTTCAACATGGACGTGGTCGAATCCGTGAACGTCCATGACGATATTAAGATCGGCCTGCCCACTCGGGACGGGCTTATCGAAAACTACAAGGCCACAATGCGCAACCTCTCCAAATTCGGCGTGAAGGTGATATGCTATAACTTCATGCCTATCTTTGACTGGACGCGCACGGACCTGTTCCACCCGGTGGGTGATGGCTCAACTGCACTGTTCTATCAGAAGGACATGATCCGCGATGACTACAAGTCCATGGCCGAGTATATCCTCAGCTTCACCGAGAAGTACAACATGACCTTCCCCGGCTGGGAGCCTGAGAGAATGGCAAAGCTCGATGAGCTGTTTGCCGCTTACAAGGACGTGACCAAGGAAAAGCTCTGGGATAACCTGCGCTACTTCCTCGAAGCACTCATGCCCACCTGCCATGAGACCGGCATCAAAATGGCCATCCACATGGATGATCCCCCTTGGGACATCTTCGGCCTGCCGCGCCTGCTCGTGGATGAGGCGAGCATCGACCGCTTCCTCAAAATGGTCGACGATCCGTATAACTGCCTCACCCTCTGCTCCGGTTCGCTGAACGCAAACCCCGAAAACAACGTCGCGGACATCGTACGCAGGCACTGTGACCGCATCGCCTTTGCCCATATCCGTAATATCCACCATTTTGACAATGGCGATTTCTCCGAGGCCGCCCACCGCGACTGCTGCGGCGAGACCGGCATCATCGATATTCTCCGTGCCTACCATGAAAACGGCTATCAGGGCTACATCCGCCCGGATCATGGTCGTCAGCTGTGGGAGGAAGGCCCCGGCAACTGCCGCCCGGGCTACGGCAAGTATGACCGTGCCCTCGGCATCCAGTACATGCTTGGCGTGTGGGATCTGCTGGACAGGCTGAAAGAGGAAAAGAACAATGGCTGAGCTTATTTTGAACGCCGACGGCATAAAGGATCGTGCCGCGTGGACGGAAAAGGGCTACAGACTCCCGGAATATGACCGGGACGCTATGATCGCCCTGACAAAGGCCGAGCCTGAGTGGGTACACTTCGGCGCGGGCAATATATTCAAGGCCTTCCAGTGCCGTGATCTTCAAAAGCTTCTCAATAACGGCACGGTGCGCAAGGGCGTCATCGCCGTTGAACGCCGGAAAAAGGGCGAGGACACCCACGACGGCCTCACCGTGGCCGTTACGCTGAAGGCCGACGGCACCGTTGAGAAGGACGTCATCGGCTCCATCGCCGAGACCTGCTATCTCTACGGCGGCGAGGAGCGCCTTACCGAGATATTCTGCGCGCCGACGCTCAAAATGGTGAGCTTCACCGTCACCGAGAAGGCGTACTCCATCACGGATTCCGCCGGTTCCCTGACAGCTGAGGTCACCTCGGACATGGAAGTCGGCCCCGATAAGGCGGCAAGCTACATGGGCAAGCTCACGGCGCTGCTGTACGCGCGCTATCGCCGCGGCGCGCTGCCCGTCGCCATGGTCAGCATGGATAACTGCTCCCATAACGGCGATAAGCTCAAGGCCGCCGTCACCGCCTTTGCCGATGCTTGGGTCGGTAACGGCCTTGCCGAGGAGGGCTTTGCGCGCTATGTCCATGACGGCAGCCGCGTCAGCTTCCCGTGGACGATGATCGATAAGATCACCCCCAGCCCCGATATGACCGTGGGCGCGATGCTGGAGAAGGACGGCCTGCACGGCTTCACCCCTGTGCGCAGCGAGCGCGGAACAGTCACCGCCCCTTACGTCAATGCCGAGGAGACGGAGTACCTCATCATTGAGGACAGCTTCCCGAACGGGAAACTCCCTCTCGACAAGGCCGGCATCATCTATACCGACCGTGCGACTGTCGACAAGGTGGAGCGCATGAAGGTGACGACCTGCCTCAACCCGCTGCACACGGCGCTTGCGGTATACGGCTGCCTGCTGGGCTATGACCGTATCTGGAAAGAAATGAAGGATGAGGAGCTTGTGCGCCTTATAAAGACCATTGGCTATAAAGAGGGGCTGCCGGTTGTGACCGACCCGGGTATAATCGACCCGAAGGAGTTTATCGACACCGTCGTGAACGTGCGCCTTGTGAACCCCTTCATGCCTGATACGCCTCAGCGCATCGCGACCGATACCTCCCAGAAGCTGCCCATCCGCTATGGCGAGACGATAAAGGCCTACATGGCCTCCGAAACGCTTGATGTGCAGCAGCTGCGCATGATCCCGCTGGTCTTTGCCGGATGGCTGCGTTACCTGATGGCTGTGGACGATAACGGAAACGCGTTCACCCCGAGCCCCGATCCGATGCTCGGCGAAGTGCAGAGCTATGTCGCAGCTTTTCGTTTCGGCCAGCATATCACAGCCGCCGAGGCTATGGATAAGCTCTCAGGCCTGCTTTCGAGCGAAAAGGTGTTCGGCGTCGATCTTGTACAGTGCGGCCTTGCCGAGCACGTCTGCGAATACTTCGCAGAGCTTATCGCGGCTCCCGGCGCTGTGAGAGGAACATTGGAAAAATATACGATGTGAATTCGAACGAATAGGAAAAAATGTCTTTGCTGAAGCGCGGTTAAAACGTGTCAACAGAGCAACTCTTGCATAGGATACTGCATTGAATCGGAACGGCAGCAATATAAAAATTTATACCGACGCAAAGCTTGAGTATCCCTGCGCAATTTGTCATGCCCCATAGTTCGTGGTATACTCGCATCAAAAGCAGCATGAAATGGAAGCAAAATTATGCGGCTGTTTATTGAACAATCTACAAGCACAGCGGAGGGGTGCTGCACATGGAGGTGCTCCAGGTCTCTGACGATTGTAAAGAGATGTGCCACAGGATGCTTTCTATGCTCGATGCCCGCGTCATTCAAAATTTTCTCGTGCAGCTTTACTATCGAATCCGGGTGGTACATGCCTCCGGTCCTTGGAGACGGGAACATGTAGATATTCAGCGGATGCTTTGCGTGTTCTTCCTTGAGCAGCTCGACTGTTTCTTGAGGCAACGATATTAGCCTTACGGAGGTCGCCGTTTTTGGCTGAGTAATTTTAAGTTTGCCGTCACGGGAGTTCACGAGCTGCTTTGTTACCGAGAGAGTACAGTTTTCAACGTCGAGGTCGCTCCACAGCAGCGCCGCGATCTCACCTTTACGCAGTCCACTTGTCAGCTCGAGATAGAACAGAGGGAGAACACCACGTGCGCCGGCAGCTTTCAGATAGGCTTTGACTTGCTCCGGTGGAAGAATTTTCATCTCTTTCTTGTCTATTTTCGGTACGATCACATCATCTGCCGGGTTGCGGACTATCAGCCGTTCCTTGACCGCGCGGTTGAGACAGTTATGCAGCATCACATGAACGCCGTGAACATATGTACCTGAGAGCACAGGATTTTTCTCTTTCTGCGATACGCGCTCTCTGCCATGATCCAGCAGATCATTATACATTTTCTGTATCTGCCTGCCGGTCAGTTTGTTAAGTTTTATGTCGCCGAGGCAAGGGACAATGTGCTTGGTAGATACCATTCGGCAGAGCAAAATAATTTTTCGCGGGTTCGCGATGTAGTTTTTTCTTTCTCAAGTAATCAGTCCTTTCTTGTTGCAGAGTGCGAGGAGATTTTCCCCTCATAAGAGGAAGGGATAATTTCAGGCTTTTTACAACCAAATCGAAAAAATTTTTGTAAACTTTTCAGATTTAATTCTCTCTTCATTTATTAGCTCACAAAAACGGCAAAACACAAGCCTGTAATTTTGCGTGATTGAAATTTTGCTTCAGCAAAAAATCCCCTCATCCCTTATAGGCGAATGAAACGATGGTTGTACGGAATGTTTTTCAATTTTCAGTAAGTTTTTTCAGCTTCGCGAGAATTTTTACTTTGCGGTGCTGGATCGTCATATATGGAATACCTGTTTCTGCTGATAGCTGCCGAAGCGAATAGCCCAGAAAATAAATCCTGTTTATGATTTCTCGTTTTTCTGGAGATAACTTATCAAGGCACATATATAGTTTGCAGCACGTGACGGCAGAGAGAGTAGGCCTCTCTGTTAGACTTGCTCGCAGATGGAGTCTGCATTTCCCGAAACGTAGCATGCCGCTGAACTGTTGCAGCAGTTTGGCGGCTTCATTTTTATCTTGCTCAACCCCTTTCGTTTTAGTTTTGCCATGCGCCATACCCGTTCCTGCCCTGCGGCCTTGCTTGACCAACACAGCGTTTGCATCATCCTTGGTACGCTCAGCGTCGCTTCATTGCGTTACTTCCCCGGTGAGTATCATCTCTGGCGATGGGTATTCAATTTTCAAGGTCCAGTGCAGAGCTCATATTTTTATTGACTTTTGCCCTGCCATGCATTACACTGAACTCATATTTAGACATAGTTTTCAAAGATTTTGTTCCTGTCCATAAAAACAAAAATAGAAAAAATTTCATCTTTTTAAGACAGTTGAACGAATTATTTACAATCTGTCCAAAATATGGAGGTGCATATATGGAAAAGTCGAAGCTAACCGCAGATATTTTTGCCGGGCAAGAGCATTACAGATTCACAGATATAGACTTATCTGACTACAACACAGCATTTCCAAACAGTCTCATTTCGTTTATGTATATGAACGTGACGTCCGCGAACAGCGCAATGGACAGCTTTGAGCAGATGGTCGGTCGACTGTTCACAGAAAAGAACATGGAGGTTCTGACCAAGTGTTCTTATGCTGCCGAGCTTTACCTTGAATCCCTGACAGCACTCAGCATTTATTTCCTGCCGCTTGAGCTTGAGTACAAACCCTTAATAGAGAAACTGCGTGAGACTCAATTCAGCGACTACGCTCGGCAGAGAATAAGCCTGACTAAAATAAAAACTGCACGAAGGAAAACTTCCCTCATGCAGGAGCAGCTTTTACGATTAGCGGATGGTGTTTTTGATACGGACTCAAGTTCGGAGTCGAACCTCGAACGCTTGACGGCATACTACCAAACATATACCCGCAGGCACCTGCCGTATAAATTTTTGCCGTTGACTACGACCTGGGAACTTGTAGACGATAAATATTTTACCGAGGTGCTGAATGCCCCTGATATGTTTGAGCTTATAAATTTTCATGTTTGTGAGTGTGTCCGGCAAAACATAAAGATGCGCAAGTGCAAGAACTGCGGCAAGTATTTTGCTCTGACCGGGCACGCCGGAACAGATTACTGCGACCGTCCGTTCGGCCCCAACGGTAAGCCATGCAGAATGGTCGGAGCATCGAAAGTGTGGGCGGAGAGAAAGAAAAGCGACGATGTGTTTTCGGCGTACCGCCGCGAGTACAAGAAACGCTTTGCGCACATCGCCGCAGGCAAATGTACGCAGGAACAGTTTTTGCAGTGGGCAGCAGAGGCGAGGAAAGAGAAACTCAAATGCGCCGCGGGGATCATCACAAAAAACTGATGTCTCTGGCGATCCTGTTTGTGTCCGCGCTTGAAATGGGCGGCATGGGGCTCCAGCCCGCACTGGCGGATATCGCCGCCGCATTCCCCGACATTCCCACCGTGTGGATGCAGGAAATGTCCAACTGGCCCGGCTTTGCAATGCTTCTCGGCTGCGCACTGTCCACGCTGCTCGCGACTAAAGTATCCAAGAAGGTCCTCTGCCAGATAGGCGTCGGCTTCGTCGTTGCCTATGCCATCCTCGGCTTCACTCTGCACACCAGCTTTGTCCAGCTTATGATGTGGCAGACCATCCTCGGCCTCGGCTTCGGTTTCCTTATGCCCACCTCCAACGGCATCATCGCTGAGAACTATGCCGAAGAAGAGCGCAGCAAGCTCATGGGTATACAGGATCTTTTCACAAACGGCGGCGGCATGTACCTGACCCTCATCGGCGGCGTTCTTGCTGCAAAGGCTTGGAATTACACCTACCTCGCTTTCCTTTACGCGCTTATCCCTCTGGTTCTCGGCTGCATCTATTTCCCCGCAGACAAGCCTGCTGAGGCAAATGGCGAGAAGAGCCACCTCAAGGTTGCTCCCATCACCTGGCTGTTCGGCGCGATCATTTTCGTGTTCATCAACTCCTACGGCGTCATGGGCGCAAACATCTCTTTCATCATCACCGAGCGCGGCATGGGCTCCGCTGCCCTCACCGGCACCGCAATGGCGATTTTCCTCGTCGGCGGTATGTTCGGCGGCCTGATCTTCAACCCCTTTGAGAAGAAGCTCCATGAGTATGTTCTCTGCTGCGGATTCATCGCTCTGGTCATCGGCTTCCTGGTCATCTACTTTGCCCAGTCCCTCGCAGTCCTCTTCATCGGCGCTTTCATAGTCGGTACCTCCATCGGCTTCGAGATGCCCGGCACTCTGCTGTTTGCGACAAACTACAACACTGTTGAAGCCTCCACGGCAGCCTGCGCCGTCATCCATATGGCAGGTCAGCTCGGCACTGTTTGCTCCGCACTGTTCTACACTCCTGTCGCGGGACTCATCAAGCCCAACGACACTTCCTTCCGTTTCCTCTTCGCAGCATGCGTCTGCACTGCTCTGGCACTTCTCGTTGCTCTGGCGGTCTCCATCGCTAAGAAGAAAAGAGCTGCATAAGCTCAGCGTTTCCTGAAAAACATAATCGCCATACCGCTGTTTGGGGGCGGTATGGCGATTGAGCGGAATTAATAGTTATCTTGACTACGTGAAATAGAGTGTAGCTATACGCTGAAACTATAACCCTGTACCTTTCATACACAAAGAGCTTCGCTTTTGGAATTGCCGATATGATGGTATACAAAGATCCTGTGAATCGCCCAGCATTCACCGAACGTCTATAAGTCAATGTAGCACCGCACAATGTGCCAGCAGCAATGACGGATAATTTGTGGTCTTATTCTATGAGCTTTTCTTGAAATACACAAAGTATTTTAAAAAAGCTCATTTCACTGGTAAAGATTTTCTTTCATCAACTGCTCTTGCGGCATTATGTAGTGTCACCGCAACCAACCAAACTATTTGACAAATTGGATACCAATGGTTTATAATAGCAGCGAGGTGGAAAAATGGAAACCAGAATGGCGAACATAATTTTCAATAAGGCAGGAGGCAATGCGGGGGCAGATTCCAAAGGCTGCAAGCTTTCCTTGCCGTCAAGCTGGGTGAAGCAATTGGGGATAAGTGAGCTTGACCGTGAGGTACGGATAGACTTTGACGGTGAAAAAATAACCGTCTCTAAAAGAGTTTCGGCAGATGAGTTTATAGAAGCAAAGCTGCGCAAGGGGCATCATGTCATCGTTTTTGGGTTCTTTGACGGTTCTGCGCTGTGTACGCGGATCGCCGCGGACCTTACCGACAAGACGATAGCGGCGGAGAACACTGACTGCCCGCTGATAAAAACCGCGTTCGGGAAAAAGGTGTTTCCTGATTGGGATGATTTTAATGAGTTCTTAGAGAGCCGTTGCGTTCCGCGCGGGCGTGCTGGGCTGCGCGAATATCTGGAAACGCTCGGTCTTGACGAATATGATCCGCTTGAGATCATCAAGATAACGCATGGCAGAATGGCGGAGGACAATCAGTGGATAAACATAGAGGTGAAACAATGACAGTACATCTTGTCACAGATGATAGAATCGCGGAGACTTCGTCAAAGGGGAATCAGGAAAAGTGGTTTGACAGAGAGGAAAACCGTTGGTACAAGCTTGACCAGTTCGGCTATGAAGCTTTGGCGGAGTGCGCGGCGTCAGCCTTTCTTGAGCGGAGCAATATCGAGCGCGGTACACCGTTCACATTTGTCCGCTACGGTATGGAACGTCTGAATGTCCACGGCAGAGACAGGAACGGATGCTCGAGTGAAAACTTTCTTAAGCCGGGGCAGTCACTTATCACGCTGAGCCACCTCTTTTCAAAAGAAACAGACGGTACGCTGAAAGCAAAGCTCGAAGCTCTTCCGAGCGACAAGCGCCGCATTGCTTACATGGCAGATATGACGGCAGCGCTCACCGGGCTGAAAGAATTTCCACAGTATCTCACCTTGCTTTTTGAGATCGATGCGCTGTTTCTGAATGACGACAGGCACCTGAACAATATAGCTGTTCTTTACGAGGTGGGCAGATATTCATACTGCCCTATATTCGATAACGGAGCGGGGCTGCTGTCCAATACGCAAATGCTGCAGATGGATATTGCTCCAAAAGCACTTATCTCTTCCATCAAGTCGCGCCCGCTTGGGATAAGCTTTACCCGACAGATGAACACGGCGAGAAGCTTATACGGCGCTCAGATTGAGCTGCCGAAGTTAAACTGGGAGCAGATCAAAGAGACGATAAGCCCTATGCTTGACTACTATGCAGCCCGTGACAGGGGGCTGATCCTTGACCGTGTCAGCGAGTGTCTCCTGACGATGCAGAAGAAAATTATGTGATTATATATTCTGCTTTTTCTTTGTTTATACCGACGCAAATTTTGAGCCTCTGCGCCGCATGATTTGCCACCAATAACTATACGCGAACCGTGCGCCAGAAGCACTTGACCCAAACAGTGACCCAAACGGGAACATGACTGTATGTACTGGATGGACGCAGCAGGATTATATACTGCCGCCCCCCGACACGAAAGCTGAGAAAATTACCGGAAATCGACACTTTGACGTTCCGGCCAACGTTTGTAATCAGCAGGTCGGGGGTTCGAATCCGTCCACCAGCTCCAGCATAATTGAATATGGGGGAATTCCAGAGTGGCCAAATGGGACAGACTGTAAATCTGCTGGCAATGCCTTCGGTGGTTCGAATCCACCTTCCCCCACCAAATAAAAGAGACATCCATGCGGATGTCTCTTTTATTTGGCGCGAAAACCGTGGTGGATTCGAACCGAGGGCGCTTAGAAACGTGCCGGGGGCACGTTTCAACCCGAGGCGGCCCGCCCGCAGGCAGGCGAATCCACCTTATTGCCTGCTTACACCTTGGCCTCACGTGCACGTAAAAGCATCGAAAATGTCTCTGACCCAAACCGTGACCCAAATGCGGATAGGAGCAGAAAGCACCGGACAGTTTTTGCCCGGTGCTTTCCGCATTTATGAGTCCCTTTTTTCCGATTCCCGTTTGTGCGGACATGAGTCCGCCGATTTTTCTCGCTGCATCGGCTTGCATATCCCTTGTGGCGTGACAGTAAGTGTTCAGCGTGAAGCCAGCGGAGTAGTGACCCAGCATACATGAGAGCGTTTTGACATCAGCCCCGCTTTGCAGGGCGTATGTCGCGAAGCTATGCCACTACGGTATAATTACGACAAACCGGAAAAGCCCCGTATATCAAAGGTTTGCGTTATTTATGGTCTAATTCTTGCAAACCATTTAGAAACACTTACAGAATTCACGCACGAAGAATTG